>JADGRN010000006.1 GCA_017880825.1 Methylophilaceae bacterium
CGCCAGGCGCACGACGCAGGTCGTACTGGACGTACAAAGCCAAGAAGTGCAACGCCGCGAGCGCTCATTCTTGACGCAACCCTTAAGGGACCGGCTTTGCGGACGATCTGCGGTGTCAGGCCTCGCGCTAAGGGAATAACCATTAGCTGTCGCCTTCCTTGCATCTCATCCCGCAAAGCCGTTGTCGCGGCTATGTGGGACTTAATCAGAGGCTCCTTCAATACATGTCGGTAAAACCCAAGCTTTACCTCAATCTTTACTGGCACATGCACCAACCCGATTATCGGGACGTACTGACTGGTGAGTTTGTGCTGCCATGGACCTATCTCCACGCCATCAAGGATTACACCGATATGGCGTATCACCTGGAGGCTAATCCAGCCGCCTGTGCCACATTCAATTTTGTTCCGGTACTGCTGGATCAACTGGAAGATTACACGCGGCAATTTGCCGAGGGCAAGATACGCGATCCTTTGCTGGCCTTGCTGGCTGCGGATAATCTTGACCAAATCACAGCCGTGCAGCGGCAATTGATTTTTGAAAGCTGTTTTAAGAGTAACCATGAAAAAATGTTGGCGCCTTATGCACATTACCAACAGTTGCTAACCGTGTTTAAGGCATTGGTAACACAGGGCGAAGAGGTACTGGATTACCTTTCTGGCCAATATCTGGCTGATCTGCTGGTTTGGTATCACCTGTCCTGGACCGGTGAGAGTGTGCGTCGCAGCAGCACCCTGGTGAAGGGTCTGATGGAGAAAGGCCATGGCTATAGCCTGCAAGACCGTCAGGCCTTATTCAAACTCATCGGAAAGCTGATCACCGAGCTAATACCTCGCTACAAAAAACTACAGGATAGTGGACGCATCGAAATATCCACCACGCCGCATTACCATCCAATCTTGCCATTATTGCTGGATTTTGATTGCGTGCGTGACGCGATGCCGGATGCTCCTTTGCCGGTTCACCCACAATACCCTGGCGGAACCTCGCGGGCTAAAGCGCATATTGAAAGCGCGCAAAAAAGTCATCTTCAGCGCTTTGATCAGGCTGCAAGCGGCATGTGGCCTGCTGAAGGCGGTGTTTCCCATGCCGCCTTGATGCTGATGGCCAAGCATGGGATAAGCTGGGCGGCTACCGGCGAGGGGGTGCTCACCAATAGCTTGCGCAAGCAATCCGGGGAAGAAAGTTTGCCGCCAAGGCAAGAGTATTTATACAAGCCTTACCGGATTACTGATAGCACGCATGAAATTATCGGATTTTTTCGTGACGACAATCTCTCCGATAAAATCGGTTTTGACTACGCCAAATGGCTTGCTACTGATGCCGTCAAAGATTTTGTAGCAGAACTGGAACGCATACACAAAAACAGCAATCCTGAAGAGCATGCCGTGGTCAGCGTAATTCTGGATGGCGAGAATGCGTGGGAATATTATCCATACAACGGCTACTATTTCCTCTCTGAGCTTTATGAAGCACTGGCTGGGCATCCACATATTGAGTTGACCACCTTCAGTGAAATTACTGGGCGTCTTAAAACCAAGCCTTCCAAAAAGAGTAAAAAAATCGGATTGGGCACTCTGACAACCATTTCTGCGGGTAGTTGGGTCTACGGCAGTTTCAGCACATGGATTGGTTCGCCCGATAAAAATCGTGGCTGGGATCTGCTTTGCGAGGCCAAAAAGAGTTATGACCAGATCGGGCAGGAAGGCATACTGAACAAGGCCGAAATCGCAGCGGCTGAGCGGCAGCTTTCAATTTGCGAGGGGTCTGACTGGTTTTGGTGGTTTGGCGACTATAACCCATCGCACAGCGTGGAAAGCTTTGACCGCCTTTACCGCCGCAATCTTACCAATCTCTATCACCTGCTCAAACTGCCTATGCCCGATGAGCTCAATCAGCCAATCAGCAAGGGCCATGGGCATCCTGCTGCGGGTGGCACCATGCGGCGAGGAAGCGAAGAATGACTGTTGTGATTATTAATTTTGATAGCGCGAGAAAATAGACTTGGCTAAAACTGTTGCATTGTTACTTGGCGTCCATGCCCATCAACCAGTCGGTAATTTCACCAGCGTGCTGGACGATGCACACGCGCGCTGTTACGGCCCCTTCTTACGCGTGTTGCACCAATATCCAGATTTCCGCTTTGCCATTCATATCAGCGGTTGGCTACTGGATTACATGCTGGCGCATTATCCCGAGGATATGGCGCTACTCAAGGAAATGGTGCAGCGCGAACAGGCAGAATTATTTGGCGGCGGTTTCACCGAGCCAGTGCTGGCCGCTATTCCTACGCATGACCGGGTAGGGCAGATTACACGACTGTCGGATCATCTGCAGCGGCATTTTGATCAGCGGCCACAGGGCGCATGGCTGACCGAACGAGTGTGGGAATCAACAGTGGTACCAGCATTGGTGGATTGCGGCATAAGTTATGTTACGGTGGATGACTACCACTTTATGTGCACCGGGCAGCAGACTGACACGCTCAATGGCTATTTTACTACCGAGGAAGATGGCCGCAGGCTGGACCTTTTCCCGATTTCCGAAGCTTTGCGCTATCGTCTGCCATTCTCGCCGGCGCATGAAGTGATTGAGTATCTTGAAAGCCAGGCTGACGAGAACGGGCAAGCAGCTGCCATCTATTTCGATGACATCGAAAAATTCGGCATCTGGCCTGAAACCTACGAATGGGTCTATGAACGAGGCTGGCTCAAGGATTTCATCGAGGGTGTGCTGAATTCTCCGGTGATTAAACCGATGCGCTATAGCGACTACCACGCCATGGCCAAAACCCATGGCGTGGTCTATCTGCCAACGGCGTCCTATATCGAAATGAACGAATGGACTTTGCCTGTGCCAGCCGCGCACCATTACGCTGATTTTGTGGAGCAGGAAAAACACGCTAATCGCTACGAACTAACCAAACCCTATGTCCGTGGCGGCATCTGGCGTAATTTCTTCATGCGCTATCCGGAATCGAACTGGATGCACAAGCGTATGTTGAGCTTATCCAGCCGCTATCACGCGTTGCCGGACAACCAGAAAACACCGGAAATGCTGGATGCGCTGTACCGCGGCCAAGCTAATGATGCGTATTGGCATGGTTTGTTTGGTGGACTGTATCTGCCGCATCTGCGCCGTGCTATATACAACGCGATACTGGAGTTGGAAAAGCTGATGGATGCGATCGCAAAACGGCCGTCAAGAGTATTGCAGGATCTGGATATGGATGGTTGCGACGAAGTTTTTCTGCAAAATGGTGCATTACAGGCAGTGGTGAAGTTGGATGGTTCGGCTTCCATCTGTGAATTTGATAGCTACCGCTTGCAGCATAATTTTGGCGACACCCTGACGCGTCAGACCGAACACTACCACCGCAAGGTGCATGCCAAAGAGGTCCGGCCACGAAGTGGCGAAGGCATCGCCAATCCCCATGAGCGCATGAGTTTCAAGCATGACATCACTACCCAGGATCTGGCGGTGGACACTTATCGCAAGACATTATTCCGCGATTTCTGGGTGGCCGAGGACGGCACCACACAGGCTTTGGACTATCGTCGTCCAGCAGCGGGCAAAACAGCAGTGGATTTTCGCTCGGCTATACTGGGCGGCGAAGTGCGCAAGAATATTGCGCTTGATAACAACAGGTTGAATGTTAGTTATCAATTCAGCAAAATGCCAGAGACTGGTACATTCAAAGTTGAAATCAATCTGGCTATGCCGAGCTGCGATGGCCCTGCGGGGCGCTTCCGCATCGGCAAAAACATTCCCGGCGGTTTTGGTCAGCCGATAGTAATGCAATTGTTACAAGAGATCGCACTGGAAGACGAAGTGCTGGGCGGTGCGCTCAATTTGACTACCAGTGTTCCCTGCCAGTTTAAAAGTCGCCCGCATTTCAGCGTGTCGCAATCAGAAGCCGGATTTGAAAAGATCATGCAGGCAGTAACCTTGAAGTTGGAATGGCCAGCCAAAGCCTTGAAGGATGGTTTGTTAATTAAATTAGAAGTTATATAAATCAACAGCATATAGTTTTTACTTGATGTTAAATGTTAGATAAAATACTTTCATCACCTGCTCTATTGCTGGGTGCCGATGTCGGGGGCACCAACCTGCGTCTGGGCTTGGTTGACGGCATGGAAGTGGTTTGGGGAAAACGTTTTCACGCCGACTTTTCAGGCTTATGCAAGACACACCCCGCGGATTTTGCCTGGCATGAAATTATCCGCATTACCAGCGCTGCAATGAATGAAGCGCTGCAACAATTTTCGCAAATTACCGCAGTCGGCATCGGTTTCCCAGGATTCATTGATCCCAACAATGGGCATGTTAGCCAATCACCTAATCTACCGGGTTTACGCGATGTGGATTTGGCAGGGGACTTGGCAAAAGCCATCAATCGACCAGTCGTCGTCGAAAATGACGCGCTGGCGGCAGCCTACGGCGAATTCCGCTTAGCCCAGAGTAGCACTATAAATAACGACCTGATTTATATCGGCCTTGGCACTGGCGTAGGTGGTGGTCTGATACATGCTAATCAACCATTTGCCGGACAGCATGGAGTTGCAATGGAAATCGGCCATCTCATTGTTGAGCCTGGCGGTAGAACTTGTGGCTGTGGTAATCATGGCTGTATGGAGCAATACGCTTCAGCCTCTGGCGTAACTATCAGCTATGCGGAGTTAAGCGGCCAAAAAGCCAATGCCGACGAAATTGCAGCACTGGCAAAAGCTGGCGATAAACATGCACTGGCGGCCTACATCATGGCCGGGGACAAGCTGGCACAAGGCTTGGCGCATATTCTTAAAGTGGTTGATGTTGGCCAGGTCATTATTGGAGGAGGCGTTAGTCAGGCCTGGGGTTTGATGCAGAAAACTTTTGATCAACGCTTGCAGACTGATCTCATCCCGGTATTGCGCGACAAAATCACCATCAAGATTTCCAGTAACGGTGACCAGGCTGGCATCATAGGCGCAGCTCTGCTTGCTGCTATTTAGGTCGTCTGGCCATGCCGAGCCAATGCCCAGCATACATGTTCACGCACCAATTCTGAAGCATCATCAGCCCGACTTTGCAGTACAGTTATAATCTCCGGTGTGGTTGGTGCATTACCCAGACCTACCGCCAGATTACGCAGCCATTGACTATAACCAATTCGTAAAATCGCGCTACCAGCCATATTGCGTTTGAAGGTCCCTTCATCCCAGGCAAACAGTGTGGTCAGACTGATATCGTCCAGGCCATGCCGCACATGGAAATCAGCCTCATCAGTGAGTTGCGCAAAGCGGTTCCAGGGGCAGGTAAGCTGGCAATCGTCGCAGCCATAGACTCTATTACCTATCAGTGGCCGCAAGTCTTCCGGAATGTTGTCTTTGAGTTCGATGGTCAGATAAGAGATGCAGCGCCGCGCATCAACTTCATAAGGTGCAACAATCGCTTGGGTTGGGCAGATATCCATGCATGCAGTACAAGTTCCACAGTGGTTTTGGCCGGCGGTATCTACGGCTAATGGCAGGTCGGTATAGATTTCACCGAGAAAGAAGAAGGAGCCAGTTTCACGCGATAGCAGCAGGGTGTGCTTGCCGCGCCAGCCCAGCCCAGCCTTCTCGGCCAGCTCAACTTCCAGCACCGGCGCGCTATCGGTGAATACGCGATAACCAAACTCACCGACATGCTCTGCAATCCGATCACAGAGTTTTTGCAGACGCTGGCGCAGCACTTTGTGATAATCCCGCCCCAGTGCATAGCGCGAAATAAAAGCCAGGTCGCCATTGTTCATGACATCGAAGCTATCGCGTGCATTCGGCGGCAGATAATCCAGCCGCGCAGAAATCACCCGCAGCGTACCCGGTACCAATTGCGCCGGACGCGTGCGTTTGTCGCCATGTTTTGCCATATAATTCATGGCACCATGAAAACCCTTCGCTATCCATTGCCTATGGCGTGTCTCCGCCGCGCTCAGGTCAGTATCCGCAATGCCGATCTGGCTGAAGCCAAGCTCTGTTCCCCAGCGTTTGATGTCGTCCGCCAGGCTTTGCGGGTCGTTTAGAGTTTGATTCATATGGGGCATGATATTACACTCGATCTGGCCGATGAAGCCGCCACGCTTGCATTAGGTGCGCGCTTAAGCAAAGTAGTGGCGGCAGGAATGGCCATCTATCTGCATGGCAACCTAGGGGCGGGCAAAACTACGCTGGTGCGCGGCTTGCTGCACGCCATGGGGCATGTGGGCAAGGTCAAAAGCCCGACCTATACGCTGGTCGAGCCTTATACACTGGGGCCGCTGACAGTCTATCACTTCGATCTGTACCGTTTTGCTGACCCCGAGGAATGGGATGCGGCAGGGTTTCGTGACTACTTCAATCCACTAGCGTTATGTTTGGTAGAATGGCCGGAGCAGGCTGGGGATTTGTTACCATTCCCGGACATTGATATATACATATCGCCCCGGGCGGATGGCCGTAAAGCCAGCCTGTTTGCCAATACAACTGCTGGAGCGCAATGTCTAGAACGTTTTTCGTAATGCTGGTCTTGGCTGTAGGCCTGAGCCTCTCTGCTCTGGCGCAGGCGGCAGTCGTTGTTAGCGCTGCGCGCGTCTGGCCTGCCGCCGATTACACCCGCATTACTCTCGAATCCGCCAAGCCCATTACGCAAAATATGGTGATGTTGAAAAATCCAGACAGGCTGGTATTGGACTTGCAGGATGTTGAACTGAATACCATACTCAAAACGCTGACCGACAAGATTTCATCCAGCGATCCGTACATCAAACAGGTGCGCGTTGCCAACTTCAGGCCTGGCGTGGTACGGCTGGTAGTTGATCTCAAAGCCGAAATCAAACCGCAGATTTTCGCTTTACCACCTGCGGGCGAATATAAATATCGGCTGGTGCTGGATATTTACCCGGCACAGGATCCCTTGATGGCTATGCTTGAACAGCGCGACAAGTCGCCTGCCGGCAGTCGTGAAAGCGCTCCCGCGCATGAACAGCAAGCGACACTGGCCACTCCGTCAGAGCCGCCTCTGCCACCAACAACAGAACCAACAAAACCTGCAGAACTGGTAAAACTTCCAGAACCAGTAAAAACAGCAGAACAGGCCAAGCCTATCGAGCAAGCCAACCCGGCAGAACCCACAGCAGTGGCCGAGCCGTCACTTGCTGCGCAGTTGCCCCCGGCGCCAGTATTCACACCTATACCGGTTAAACCTCTCAACAAGGAGGATGGGACGCGCGTGATTACCATTGCGATAGATGCTGGTCACGGCGGCGAAGACCCAGGTGCGAGAGGGGCTAACGGTAGCCATGAAAAGGATATCACGCTGGCAGTAGCCAAGAAGCTCAAGGTCGTAGTGGATGCCGAACCCAATATGCGTGGCGTGCTGACGCGCGATGGCGATTATTTCATCCCACTGCATGGCCGCGTCGTCAAGGCACGCAAACTGCAATCTGATTTATTCGTCTCGATTCATGCCGATGCTTTTATCCGGCCCGATGCGCGCGGTTCTTCAGTGTTTGCCCTGTCCGAACGAGGCGCTACCAGTGCCTCAGCGCGCTATCTGGCCAAACAGGAAAATGAGTCCGACTTGATCGGCGGCGTCAGCCTCGACGGCAAAGAGCCTTATTTAGCCAGGACACTGCTGGATCTCTCGCAAACCGCTACCATCAACGATAGCCTCAAGCTGGGTAAAGCGGTGCTTGGTAATCTCGGGCAGATAAACAGCCTGCATAAGGGCGCTGTCGAGCAAGCCGGTTTCGCCGTGCTTAAATCGCCGGATATTCCTTCCATTCTGGTTGAGACCGCCTTCATCAGTAATCCGGAGGAAGAACGCAAGCTTAATGACGAGGAATATCAGGAAAAGCTGGTCAATGCTATTCTGGCAGGCATCAAAAAATACTTCGCCAGCAATCCACCGTTGGCCAAATCGAAAATGGCGCGGGAATAGGTCTTTATTTTAAATAAAATCAGGTATATAGATTATAACAAGTTGGGCTTGCTGATTATAGGAAGGCTCTGTCTCTATATGGCAGGATTTCCACGCAAACTCTCTCTCATGGACTTCTTTAAGAAAATAATGCCCGGGAGCTCAAGCTCAGAACAAAGTGTGTATTAAGGACAAATTAGCGGTGTCAACCATTTGCCCTCAATGCAACGCGGTATTTCATAAAATTTCTGGTGTCCTGTTTGCACTAATGGATAAGATCGCTGAATCTGTGAACAAACATTAGGCTTTAGTGCGGTAAATGTCCGACCAGGATATTACACCTGTCCTCGTTTGTTGCCGGCAGCTTATCCTACGCCTGCTGCGTCTTTCGGGTAACTATGAGATTCTAACTTGAGTCAGAATGACAAATTGGGACTTAATTAGAGGTTCCTTGGCTTGGCCGGAAAGTGGCATGATTGATTAATAAACATTTAATTTTGTTATGGACCCTGGTTGCAGGAGGACTCTGCTTCGCTGGTTCATCATCAGTCAGTGCGGAATCTGCCATTCCCTTGACGCCTGTTCCGGCGGTGATAGGCACCAAGTTTGAATATACAGTGCAACCTGGCGATCATTTGACCAAGATCGGTGCACGTTTTGCCGTGGAGGCAGTGGTGCTGGCGCGTGAGAACGGCCTAAAATACAATGCTGCCATAAAACCGGGGCAAACACTGGTGATTGAAAATCTCCATATTGTTCCTGAATTGCGGCAGGATGGCCTGCTCATTAATCTGCCGCAGCGCATGCTGTATTTTTTTCGTAGCGGAGAATTGCTAGCCGCATACCCGGTGGGCTTAGGCCGGCCGAACTGGCGAACGCCGAAAGGCGACTTTGTTGTGGTTGAAAAGGTAGTCAACAAGACCTGGGCTGTGCCAAAATCCATTCAGGAAGAAATGATGCGCGAAGGTCAACTGGTGAAGACGCAAGTACCACCGGGACCGGACAATCCTCTTGGCAAACATTGGTTGGGCCTGAGCATTCCGGCGATTGGCATACACGGCACCATCGCTCCTGCCAGCATCTACCACTTTCAAAGCCATGGCTGCATCCGCCTGCATCCTGACGACATTGAGGCCCTGTTCGAGCAAGTGGCACTGGGGGAGGAGGGCAGCATTATTTATACGCCGGTGCTGCTTGGGGAATCCGATGGCAGGATATTTCTTGAAGTACATCGGGATATTTATCATGCGGCTGATGTCTCACTTGCAGCCGCCAAAAAACTAGCGGAAGAATTAATGCTGACCGACCGCGTCAACTGGGACAGCGCTGCCGAGGTTGTCGAGCGCCACGAGGGATTGGCGAGAGATGTTACTTTCATGATGGGAAACAATCATGACGATGAATGATCAATTTTGTAAAACACGGCGCCGCTTGCTGAAAACTGGCATGGCTTTGACATTGGCCGGGCTAGGCGCCCGCCCGGCGTTCGCTTTAGTCAACCCGATTGACACAGGCGTGCGCGAACTTGATTTCTACAACCTGCACACCGGTGAAAGCCTCAAGACTGCCTACTGGGAAAAAGGTGAATATGTGCAGGAAGCGCTGACTGATATCAACCACATTCTGCGTGATTACCGCAACAACGAGATCCTCCCGATTAAGTCACATCTGCTCGATTTGCTGCACCAGCTGCGCTTGAAGCTTGACGCCACGCAACCGATCCAGATCATTTCCGGTTACCGTTCTCCTGCCAGCAATGCTTTGCTCGCAGCCCATTCGGATGGCGTGGCAAAAAGCAGCCTGCACATGCAGGGTATGGCGGCGGATATTCATATCGAAAGCGTATCCCTGACTCATCTGCATCGCGCCGCACTTGAATTGCAAGGTGGCGGCGTCGGCTATTACCCGAGCTCTAATTTTGTGCATGTAGATGTCGGGCGCATGCGAACCTGGTAATACCATTTCAAAATCAAACCTGTATTTATTGGCTTGCAACATGAAAGCTGTCGGATTATTTCGCTATTTACCCATTGATAACCCTGAATCTCTGTTGGATGTTGAATTGCCTGTGCCCAGAGCCACAGGCCGCGACTTGCTGGTGAAAGTGCAGGCCGTTGCCGTCAATCCGGTAGACACCAAGGTACGCAGACCAAAAGACAAGGTGGAAGCCTCGCCCAAGGTATTGGGCTGGGATGCCGCCGGTGAAGTCGTTGAAGCCGGGCTCAATTGTTCATTATTCAAGATAGGTGATAAGGTCTATCACGCGGGCGAAATCGGTCGCCCCGGCTGTAATTCAGAATATCAACTCATTGATGAGCGTCTGGTTGGCCACATGCCTAAATCCTTGAGCTACGAACAGGCGGCAGCACTGCCGTTGACAGCGGTAACGGCCTGGGAATCGCTGTTTGATCGTCTCGCTATTGCATTGGATGTGCCAGCGAATCAAGGCAAGAGCATCCTCATTATTGGCGGTGCGGGCGGGGTAGGATCGATTGCGATTCAACTCGCCAGCAAGGTTGCCGGGCTTACTGTAGTGGCGAGCGCTTCACGCCCTGAAACCACAGCCTGGGTCAAGGATCTGGGCGCCGACCATGTGGTGAATCACCGCAACAATCTGGTCACGGAAATGCAGAACATTGGCCTGCCGCAAGTTGATTACATCCTCTGCAACAACGATACCGATGCCTATTTCAGCACCATGGCGGAACTCATCAAGCCCCAAGGTAAAATTTGCCTGCTGGTTGATAGCGCTAGCCCTCAGGATATTACCGTGCTTAAAGGCAAGAGTGCGACCTTAGTCTGGGAGTCGATGTTCACGCGCTCCATGTTCCAAACGCCAGATATGATAGAACAGCATCATATACTGAATCTGGTAGCTGGGCTTATCGATGACGGCACCTTAAAAACCACAGTCAATCAAGTTATGTCGCCGATCAATGCCGCCAATCTGCGCGTCGCCCATGCCAAGCTTGAGGCAGGGACTACGATAGGAAAAATCGTGCTGTGCGGCTGGAAATAACTCTAAATTCTGTTGTGCCCAAAAGCATGCATTTGGCGTGATGGGTGAAAGGGTAGGGTAAAATATTGCACCTAACCCAGAATGGAATGTAATCAAAGCGGCTGACCTCTCTTGAAATTATTCAAAGTTCAAGGCACGATGCGGCACTTAATGGATTGTATTGCTATAACGCCAATATGTTTTTCAACAAAATTTTTCTAATGCGCTTGTTTGCTCGGCAGGGTTGGCTCAAGTGACACGCGTTTTTGCCTATGACTCTACCTTGCGCGATGGCGCCCAAGCGCAGGGGATATCCTTTTCGGTAGAGGACAAGATCAAGATCGTCCAACGCCTGGATGAACTTGGTGTGAGTTATATCGAAGCCGGCAATCCCGGCTCCAACCCCAAGGATATGGAATTCTTCAGGCGTGTCGCCGACCTCAAGCTCAACAACGCCAAAATTATCGCTTTTGGTAGTACACGCAAAGTGAAAGTTGCCGTTGAACAGGACAAGAATGTTCAGTCCCTGCTTGACGCAGCTACGCCCGCGGTTGCCATATTCGGTAAGAGCTGGGATTATCAGGTGACCGACATCCTGCGTACCACGCTGGATGAAAACCTGAAAATGATCGGTGATACCATCAGCTTCCTCAAGCGACATGGCAAGGAGGTGGTGTTCGATGCCGAACATTTCTTTGATGGCTACAAGGCTAACCCCGATTACGCCTTGCAAACGCTCAAGGCTGCAGCTGACGCAGGTGCTGACACGTTATGCCTGTGCGATACCAATGGCGGCACCTTCCCGAGCGATGTCTACACCATCACCGAGAAAGCGGTGCAGCAGTTCAAGGTGCAAATCGGCATTCATTGCCACAATGATTCAGAAATGGCAGTGGCCAACTCCGTGGCCGCTGTGCAGGCAGGCGCAAGGCAAGTGCAGGGTACCATTAACGGTATCGGCGAGCGTTGCGGTAACGCCAACCTGTGTTCGATTATCCCCAACTTGCAGCTTAAGCTGGGGCTTAAATGCATACCTGATGAAAACATGAACAAGCTGACCTCGGTTGCGCGCTATGTGAGTGAAATCGCAAACACTACCTACAATGAGAAGGCGGCTTACGTAGGCAACGATGCTTTCTCGCACAAGGGGGGCATGCATATTGATGCGGTGAGCAAAAACCCTGTTTCCTATGAACACATTAATCCCGAGGTTGTCGGAAATAGCCGCCATATCCTGGTGTCCGAAGTAGCGGGGCGCAGCGCATTATTAGCCAAAATCAGGCAGGTTGATCCCTCGCTTAACAAGGATTCCGCAGAAATCAAGCACATATTGGATCACTTAAAAGACCTTGAGCATGAAGGCTATCAGTTTGAGACCGCAGAGAGTTCATTCCAACTGATGGTGCGCAAGCTGCTCGGCAAGCACCGGCCGTTTTTTGATTTGCATGAATATGAAGTCAATATCCACGAGCCTTCGGCGAACGGCATTAATTCATCTGTGCTCATCAAAATCTCGGTAGATGGCCAGGAAGAAGTTACCGCAGCAGAGGGCGATGGGCCGGTGAATGCGCTGGATAAAGCCGTGCGCAAAGCATTGGAACGCTTTTATCCGGCGATTGGTGAGATCAAGCTGACTGATTACAAGGTGCGCGTGCTTGATTCCGACAAGGCGTCTGCGGCAAAGGTGCGCGTGCTGATTGAATCCAGAGACCAACATGAAAGCTGGACCACAATCGGCGTTTCTACTGACATTGTCGATGCTTCATGGCGCGCCTTGATCGACTCGATAGAGTACAAACTGGTGCGCGATGAGGAACGTCAGTTCCTGGCTGTTTAAGGTGTGGTTTGCTGTAATGGTTTCAGCAATACCAGTTTTAACTGGTCTTGATCTACAGGCCTCAAAGTGAATTGCTGATAGCTGATTAAGCCTTGCTTGGGATGATTGAACGAACGCTGACCACCCTGGCGTTCCAACACATCATGCTGTTGCCAGAATCTTGCGAACTCTGGACTGGACTGCGTAAGTTCTGCCACCAGCCTTTGCAATGCAGGCTCTTCCAGCCGGCTACGGCAATCCGCACGAAACTCGGCAACGATGCGGCGCGCGCGCACCTCCCAATTCACCACAAAGTCTTTGGCTTGCGGCATCAGGAAAACGAATTTCAGCAGATTGGGAGTAGGGCTATCTTTTTTTAGTGGTTGATCCAGCCAGCCGCTGAATAGATTCGCTGCCAGCTGATTCCATGCAAGCAGATCCCAATAGCGGCCCATGACATAGGCTGGAATAGCGATATCTGCTAGCATGCTAATTAATTCATCGGGTGCTGCATCCTGCTCATCTCTATGCGAGCCCTTGGGGTCGCGCCGACCTGCCATTTCAAACAGGTAGTCGCGCTCCGAACGCGAAAGCTTGAGCACCTGCGACAGTCGGTCGAGGGCATCCGCAGAGACATTGACTTCACGGCCTTGCTCAATCCAGGTGTACCAGGTGGGACTGATGCCTGCGAGTTGCGCAACTTCTTCGCGCCGTAAGCCTTTGGTGCGACGGCGATTTCCCACCGGGAAACCAAATTCCTCGGGGGCAGAGCGCTGGCGTAAAACCTGCAAAAAATCCCCTAATTCCTTGCGACGAGTATCCATATCGGGCTTAATCAGAGGTTCCTTAAGTTAAGCTATTAACGTTAATACTAGTATAACAGCTATTATTGTTACGGTATGAATATGCATATATCCTGTATACCAATCCAAGTAAAAGCAGGGACTGCATGGATTAAATAGTCCAGGTAAGTTATTGAAATCATTCTAGGAGTTTCTATGGCTGGCAAAACACTTTACGACAAATTGTGGGAATCGCACGTCGTCCGCGAGGAATCCGACGGTACCTGCTTGCTCTATATCGATCGCCATCTGGTGCATGAAGTCACCAGCGCGCAGGCCTATGAAGGCATGCGCTTGGCAGGGCGCAAGATCTGGCGCAAGGGTTCCGTGGTGGCCAACCCTGACCACAATACACCTACCAAAGACTGGGACAAGGGCATTGAAGATCCGATTTCCCGTTTGCAGGTAGAAACCCTGGATAGCAATATCAAGGAATTCGGCGCGCTGGTCTATTTCCCGTTCAAGAACGTTAATCAGGGCATTATCCATGTGATCGGCCCGGAAAATGGCACCACGCTGCCTGGCATGACGGTGGTGTGCGGTGACAGCCATACCTCGACCCACGGTGCATTTGGCGCGTTTGCGCACGGCATCGGCACTTCAGAAGTTGAGCATGTACTGGCGACGCAAACCTTGATCGCCAAAAAAGTCAAAAACATGCAGGTCAGAATCGAAGGCCAATTGGGGCCTGGCGTCACCGCCAAGGATGTGGCATTGGCCATGATTGGCCGCATTGGTACCGCCGGCGGCACAGGCTACGCCATTGAATATGCAGGCTCCGTGATTCGCAACCTGTCGATGGAAGGCCGCATGACTGTCTGCAACCTGGCGATTGAAGCCGGCGCGCGCTCCGGCATGGTAGCGCCGGATGAAAAGACCGAGGAGTATCTCAAGGGCCGCACCCACGCTCCCAAAGGCGAAAATTGGGACAAGGCCGTAGCCTACTGGATAACATTGCGTTCCGATGATGACGCTGTGTTTGATGCGGTCGTCGTGATACGTGGTGAGGACATCGCACCTCAAGTCACCTGGGGCACTTCACCCGAGCAGGTGTTGCCGATTGGCTCACGCGTGCCTGACCCGGCAAATGAAACCGACCCGACCAAGCGCACCAGCATTGAAAATGCGCTCAAGTATATGGGGCTCACTGCCAATACGCCTATCGACGAAATCAAGCTGGACAAAATATTTATCGGCTCTTGCACCAATTCCCGTATTGAAGATTTGCGTGCAGCGGCCAAGGTGGTCAAGGGCAAGAAGATAGCCGCCAATATCGATCTGGCAATGGTTGTGCCGGGTTCAGGCGTGGTCAAGCGCCAGGCTGAAGCTGAGGGGCTGGACAAGATTTTCCTGGAAGCAGGGTTTGAATGGCGCGAGCCAGGCTGTTCCATGTGTCTCGCCATGAATGCCGACAGATTGGCTCCGGGTGAGCGTTGCGCTTCTACCTCCAACCGCAATTTCGAAGGTCGTCAGGGCCCAGGTGGACGTACCCACTTGGTTAGCCCAGAGATGGCTGCGGCAGCGGCAATTGCTGGCCATTTCGTCGACATTCGTACCCAACTGTAAAGAGAGAATAGTCCAATGAAAGCTTTCAGACAAATTGATGGGCTGGTATGCCCGCTTGATCGCGCCAACGTGGATACAGACGCGATCATCCCCAAGCAGTTCTTGAAGTCGATCAAGCGTACAGGCTTTGGCCCCTACCTGTTCGATGAATGGCGCTATACCAATCACGGCGAGCCCGGCATGGATTGCAGCACGCGTCCGTTGAACAAGGATTTCATGCTGAACCAGCCGCGCTACCGGAATGCACAGATTATGCTGGCGCGCGACAACTTTGGTTGCGGTTCCAGCCGCGAACATGCACCTTGGGCGATTGAAGACTATGGTTTTCAGGTGATTATCGCGCCGTCGTTTGCGGATATTTTCTTTGGCAACTGTTACAAGAACGGCATTCTGCCTATCGTGGCTGCATCCGAGATGGTCGACAAACTGTTCAAGGATTGTGTCGCGACCGATGGCTACCGCCTCAAGGTAGACCTTGAGGCGCAGACGGTCATCCTGCCATCGGGGGAGTCCTTCACGTTTGATATCACGCCGCACCGCAAGCATTGCCTGCTCAACGGTCTGGATGAAATCGGTCTGACTTTGCAGCACGCTGATGAGATCAGGGCGTTTGAAGCCAAGCACAAGGCTACCCAGCCTTGGTTGTTTGAATAATCAATTAAAGGAAATTTGAGATGAAAATTGCAGTTCTGCCAGGTGATGGCATCGGCCCTGAAATCATTGCGCAGGCCATGCGCGTGCTGGAAGTCCTCAAAAGCGAAGGCCTCAAGATGGAGTTTGAAGAAGCGCCATTGGGCGGTGCCGGCTATGATGCCTATGGCGCGCCATACCCTGAATTCACTCAGAAAATTTGCCGCGCAGCCGATGCTGTATTGCTGGGTGCCGTCGGTGGCCCGCAGTACGACACGCTGGATCGCCCACTGCGCCCGGAGCGCGGTCTGCTGGGCATTCGCAAGGATATGGGCCTGTTTGCCAATTTGCGCCCGGTGGTGTTGTTCCCGGAACTGGCCAATGCCTCCACCCTCAAACCGGAAGTGGTGGCAGGGCTTGATATCATGATCGTGCGCGAACTCACCGGCGACATTTACTTCGGCCAGCCACGCGGCATGCGTACCAATGCGAGCGGCGAGCGCGAAGCGCTGAATACCATGATTTACACCGAGTCAGAGGTGCGCCGTATCGCCCACGTGGCTTTCGGAATCGCCATGAAGCGTAACAAGAAGCTCTGTTCGGTGGATAAGGCTAACGTGCTGGAAACCACTGAATTCTGGAAAGAAATCGTCATTGATGTGGCCAAGGAATATCCTGAAGTGCAACTGACCCACATGTACGTTGATAATGCTGCCATGCAGCTTATCCGCAACCCCAAGCAATTCGACGTGATCGTGACGGGCAATATCTTCGGCGACATTCTGTCCGACGAGGCTTCCATGTTGACCGGTTCTATCGGCATGCTGGCCTCCGCCTCGCTCAACGAGACCAAGAAGGGTCTGTATGAGCCTGCACACGGCTCCGCTCCTGACATTGCTGGCAAGAATCTGGCGAATCCTTTAGCGACTATCCTTTCCGCCGCCATGATGATGCGCTATACCTTCAACAATGAAGAATCTGCTTCCCGCATCGAAGGCGCAGTGAAGAAGGTGCTGGCTGCGGGCTACCGTACCGGTGATATTTTCGAGGCTGGCACGAAGCGTGTATCTTGCTCAGAAATGGGCGACCAGGTCGTCGCTGCCATGTAATTAGCGGTTGCGCTAACCAAAGGCTATATTGAGCCAGCAGGGATCAGAAATGGTTCTCGCTGGCTCATTTTCTTTGAGGCGGGGCGATTATTTGGGGCGCTTATAGCCGGACTTGGTCATCAACCACTGAAATATCCCCGGGAATAGCGCGTGCTGCAAGTAGACGATTTTCATCATGAATGGAATCACAATCAGTTTTTTGTTGCGCTCGACCCCGCACACAACAGCTGCTCCAACCTGTTCCGGCGTTAATTTCGGAATCAGCACAGCCATTTTAGGTTCGCGTTCAGCGCTGCCTGGGTTATGTTCCCAGTAGGGTGATTTGACCATGCCAGATTCGTACAGCGTCACATTGATACCAGTGCCATCTAAATCTGCCCGCAAAGCCTGAGTAAAGCCACGTACAGCCCAACGTGCAGCAGTATAAGCAGTTGCTCCCGGCCAAACAAAACGAGAAGCCACGGAGCTGATATTGACGATATGGCCGCTGTTTCTTTTCAGCATCTCAGGCAGAAAAGCATGTACTACATTAAAGGCGGCAAAGTAGGGTAGCGCCATCATTTCTACGGCTTCAGCCGGAGTGGTTTCGTCGACGAAACGCCATTTTCCGGAACCGGCGTTGTTGATGATCACGTCAGGCAGCCCCAGGGAATGCTTGATTTGCGCCCCCACCGTGGCAACGGCGTCGGCGTCCTTCAAATCCACGGTATAGATGTGCGCCTCAGCACCAGTGGATTTTATTGCATCTGCAACGCGGTTAAGTTCGGCGCGGTTCCTGGCCAGCAATATTACGCGAGCACCTTTTTCCGCCATGGCCTTGGCGATGCCTTCACCCATCCCGCTGGATGCACCAGTGACCAATACCAGCTTGTCTTTTAGTTTCATGACTTTCTCCTTTAATCAAAAGCCCGAATCCAGCTAGTCTTAGTGTAGAGCAAAGCAGGGTAAAATGCCTACATGTCATCTATCCGCCTATTACCCGACCAGCTCATAAGCCAGATTGCCGCCGGCGAGGTGGTCGAGCGGCCGGCTTCTGCGCTCAAGGAATTGCTGGAAAACAGCCTGGATGCGGGCGCAACCGAAATCACGGTTGCGCTGCTTAGCGGCGGCGTCAAGCAACTACGTGTAGCCGATAACGGCAGCGGTATTGCACAGGATGATCTGTTGCTGGCCTTGACGCGCCACGCCACGAGCAAAATCGCCACTCTCGAAGACCTTGAGGCGGTAGGCAGCCTGGGCTTTCGCGGCGAGGCACTAGCCAGCATCGCCTCGGTTTCACGCGCCCAGCTTACTAGTCGTTCTCAATCGGACAAGCATGCCTGGCGCATCAAATCAGAGGGCAGCACCATCTCGCCGCTGGAGCCTGCCGCACTGGATGCCGGTACCATCGTTGAAGTGCAGGACTTGTATTTCAACACTCCTGCCCGGCGCAAATTCCTCAAGACCGAGGCCACCGAGTTCGGGCATTGCGAAGAGGCATTCTATCGAGTTGCGCTATCGCGCCCGCAGGTCGCTTTCCTGCTACAGCACAATGGACGCGCCTTAACGCGGCTCGCTGTGGCCGAACCTGAAAAACGCTTTAGAGAAATATTAGGCGAGGACTTCGCCGCAGAGGCATTTAGCGTGGACGAGTTCGCCGCTGGCCTGCGCCTATGGGGTATGGCGGCCAAGCCGACGTTTTCGCGCAACGCCAGAGATACGCAATACGTCTACGTGAATGGCCGTTTCGTGCGCGATAAGCTCATCGCCCATGCCATCCGCCAGGCGTATCAGGATGTGCTGCACCATGACCGTCATCCAGCGTTTGTGCTGTTCCTCGAGCTTGACCCCGCGCTGGTCGATGTCAACGTGCATCCGAGCAAAACCGAAGTCAGGTTCAGGGATGGTCAGGCGGTGCATCGGTTTATATTCCATGTATTACATAAAGCCTTAGCCATGCCAACAGGGGCATCAAACCTGGTGACTGCAAGCCAGGCGGCCAGTAATCCATTTAGCTCTAACACTAACTTCGGCAATAGTTCGCCATATCCTACCTTTCAGTCACGGATGGATTTACGTGCCAATGAGGCGCCGAACTTTTATCAAACACTTTTTGGCAATGTTTCCGCACAAAATAATGATGCTCTGCAAGTCAATAGTTACGCGCCTTATGG
>JADGRN010000070.1 GCA_017880825.1 Methylophilaceae bacterium
ATATGATTGCACACACCGGCATCCCCGTCAGTAATTACCAAAAAGCAAAAGCGTTCTACACCAAAGTGCTCGCGACGCTCGGATATAAGACTAATATGGAGTACGGCGAAGCGGCTGGATTCAATGACGGCAAGAATACAGATTTCTGGATCGGGACGAACGCAAAAGGCGTAATTCCAATGCACGTTGCTTTTGAGGCAAAAGACAAAACGCAGGTCGAGGCATTCTACAAAGCGGCACTCGCCGCAGGTGCCAAGGACAACGGCGCACCGGGATATCGCAAGGCGTACTGGCCGGGCTACTATGCCGCGTTCGTGCATGATGCCGACGGCCACAATATCGAAGCGGTGTTCTACGATTACGACGAGAAGTAGCCGGCAGGATTTTAGTTGTGCGGTCTTTTCTTACTTCACCGCCAATGCCCAAGCTTCCCATTTGAGCTTGATATTTTCGGAATTCCTGGAATTTTGAATGTACGCTTTCAGCCGGTAGCTGCCCTGGCAGCCCTTACCTGACATTAGTTTTCAGCAAACTCCCCTTGCCATCTTTCCAGCCGGTGCCGCATGCGTTCCACATGCCCGCCATGCCAGTAATACTTGTTGCACGACGGGCAGAGGAACACTTGTTCGATGTCCGGTGGAAAATCCGGTGGGCGCTCGGTTTCAATGAGCGGCGTGTTGCATAGCGAGCAGCGGCTGAACGGGTTCAATAGCCAGTTGACGCCGAGTTTTCGGGTGACTTCCCGCATGCAATCTTCAAGGCCGTTGCCTTCCAGCACTACCACCACACGCTTGGCATGGCGGATTTCCAGCAGAGTGCGGTCTCGGGTAAGCAGCAGGCGTTCTTCCTCCAACGCGCGTTCGATTAGCGGGCGGTCGCCTGTGCCGTCAGGCTCCATCACGACATCGTAGCCCGCGGTGCGCAGCCATCGCGCCAGCCCCTTGAGCATTTCGTCGCAGAGGAATTTCACCAGCTTCCAGCAAAATCAATGGGGCCAGACTCCATTGATTCACCCTTTGTATATCTCGCGCCTATGGCCAATAGCAATGGCGAGCACTCTCAACCGATCATCCTGAATTTCGCAGATGACGCGAAAATCTCCCACCCGGTAACGCCACAGGCCAACCTTGTTGGCCTTGAGCGGCTCTCCAAAATGGCGGGGGTTTTTGCAGCCTTCGATGCGGTCATGAAGATAATTCAGGATACGATTGCGTACTGGAGGATCTAATCGCATCAACTGGCTTTCGGCCACATCGGCGATTTCAACCTTCCAGACCAAGCTCTTTTCTCAGCTGGCTTAACGATTTGGAGGATTTTGTTTGAGCAAGTGCCACTTCAGCCAATTCGGCATCTTCTATATCTTCCAGCATACGCAAGATAGCTTCGCGCACCAGATCGCTTTTGCTGCGCTGACGAAGCTTTGCAAGAGCGTCTAACCGGCTTTCCAGTTCACTTTCAATTCTGACGGCTAACATGACAGCCTCCGTATAACAATGTATTACAGATTCTGCTGCGTGTGGTCGGAAAAGTCAACCCTGGCGTTATAACCAATTTCCAGTCAGGTGTTTCTCCGCCCAGAATAGGGCGATCATGGTTTTGCCGTCGCGGATCTCACCTCTACGCATGGCCTCCATCGCCTCCGGCAGACTCATGGTAAAGACTTCCAGATGTTCATCCTCATCGCGCTGGTGTTCGCCCAGTGTGAGTTCCCTTGCCAGGTAGATATGAATGACTTCATCGCAGTAACCGATACAAGGGTGCAACAAGGTGAGAAATTGCCATTGCCCGGCGCTGTAACCAGTTTCTTCCAGCAGCTCGCGTTTGCCGGTTTCCAGCGGGTCTTCATCGGGGTCTATCTTGCCTGCCGGCAATTCGATAAAAGTGCGATGCAGCGCATAACGAAACTGGCGCTCCATGACCAGATGCCCATCGGGCAATACTGGAATGACCAGTACCGCGCCGGGATGCATGAGGTATTCGCGCTCTGTCTCAACACCATTAGGCAAGCGCACCTTGTCGCGCTTGGCGTGAAGCAATTTGCCCTTGAACAGGGTCTCTGAAGAAATACAGGTTTCGGTTAAATCAACTGGCTTCATTTCCAGAACTGGCGGTAAACAAAACCCGGAAAAGCAAAGACGATAAACAGGCAGGCAGTCACTGCATAGAATTCCCAGTTTTGTGGAGCGACTTGGCCCATAGTGGCACGCTCGGCATAGATGCCGATTGCACCCATGACGAAATACAACACGATGAGTTCCAACAGGCACCAGCCGATGGCCTTGGTTTTTTTAGCCAGCGGGATAACGTAGAACAGCCGCTCGGAAAACCACGGAAGATTGGCCGCCAGCAATGCCAGTAATAGCAGAATCCAGATTGTTGAAACCATATCGAGTATTCTTTAAGTATCCTACAAAACCGTTAAGAATGGCTGAAGTACGAGGCGCGCTGCTTTGATAAAAAAGTGCACAGCAACCAAGGCCTACCGTACAAGGTAGGCGAGAAAGCGAGCACCGTGCAAAAGCAATTCAGTCATGCAATGGGTTCTGCTATTGAAGGCTGCGAATGATGGCATAGCCACAGATATCCATAAGTCGTTGCGGCATCATCCCCAAAGCCAACAGGGCGAGTGCATTGACACTCAACACCATATTCATATCGGCTTGCGGGGCAATTGGGCTGGTGTCTTGCTGATCATCGAAATACATCAGTTTGACCACGCGCAGGTAGTAGAAAGCGCCCACAACTGCCATCAATACCGCGAACACCACCAGCCAGACAAAGCCCGCTTGCAGAGCGGCCTGCAACACGGCGAACTTGGCGTAAAAGCCTATGGTTGGCGGTATACCAGCCATGGAGAACATCACGATCAGCAACAGGAAAGCGTGCCAGGGGCTGCGTTGATTCAGGCCTTTCAGATCGTCCAGTTCTTCGGCCTCGAAACCTTTGCGTGACAGCAGCAGAATCATGCCAAAACCAGCCAGCGCCATCAGCACATAGGTCGTCACGTAAAACATGGAGGAGGCATAGCCATTGCTGCTGGCGCTGAAAATGCCATACAGTATGAAGCCGACGTGCGAGATGGTGGAATACGCCAGCATGCGCTTGAAGTTGGTCTGGGCGATGGCGGCAAGATTACCGATGCTGATGGACAGCACTGCCATGATAATCAACATACCCTGCCAGTCCACCGCAAGCACATACAAGCCCTGCACCAGCAGACGCATTACAAAAGCGAAGGCGGCGAGTTTTGGCACCGTGCCTATCAACAGGGTAATCGCGGTTGGCGAGCCCTGATAGACATCCGGTACCCACATATGGAACGGCACCGCGCCGAACTTGAATGCTATGCCAGCCACGATGAACACCAGACCCAGAATCAGCACGGCGTGATCCGGCACGCCATTGAGCAAGGCGCTGCCGACTTCGGATATATTCAGGCTGCCGGTAACGCCATAAATCATGGACATGCCATACAGCAGCATGCCGGAGGCCAGCGCACCAAGCACAAAATACTTCATCGCAGCCTCGGTAGCACGCGGGTTGTCACGATCCAGCGCAACGAGCGTGTAGAGGCAAAGCGAGAGCAGTTCCAGCCCCATATACAGCGTGAGGAAATGGTGCCCGGAGACCATGATCATCATGCCCAGCATGGCGAACAGCACCAGCGCGTAGAACTCGCCGCGGAACATGCCGCGCAAGGCAATATAGCTGCGCGTGTAGATCAGCACCATCGAAGTAGTCAGGTAGATCATCAACTTGAGCACATCAGCCAGCGGGTCATCAACAAACATGCCGCTGAATGAATAACCCACCGCCGAGGTATGCGTGCTGATTGTGACGAAAGCCGCGCCCAGCAAGGTGATGTGCGCCAGTATATAAATCAGGGCGCGATTATTCGGCTTGAGGAATAAATCCAGCAGCAGAATAAACATCGCCATACATAGCACGATCAACTCGGGCAAGGCAGAGATCAGGTCATATTGGATGGCATTCATAGTCTAATTTTCAACCCTATATTCCCGGCAGCTTGCTCTGCGCCAAATGTGCCAGTAACTGGCTGACTGTGGCATGCGTCATTTCGGTCAATGGTTGCGGATAAATACCAAAACCCAGAACCATCAAGGCCAGCAGCCCCAGTATGAAAAACTCACGCTTGTTGATATCTTTCAGCTCCGCCACATGGCTGTTGGCAATAGCGCCAAAGAACACGCGCTTGACCATCCACAGCGTATAGGCCGCACCAAAAATCATGATAGTGGCGGCGAGGAAGGCAAACCAGAAATTAACCTGCAGGCTACCCAGAATCACCAGGAATTCACCAACGAAGCCGGAAGTGCCCGGCAAGCCAGTATTGGCCAGGGCGAACAGCACAGCGAAAGCGGCAAAGGCTGGCATGGTATTCACCACGCCGCCGTAATCGGCAATTTGGCGTGAGTGCATGCGGTCGTACAGCACCCCTACGCAGAGGAACAAGGCGGCGGAAATAAAACCGTGCGAAATCATCTGCACGATGCCGCCTTCCATGCCCAACGGGTTGAAGATGAAGAGTCCCAATGTGACGAAGCCCATGTGCGAGATCGAGGAATACGCAATCAGCTTCTTCATGTCCTGCTGCACCAGCGCTACCAGTGCGATGTAAACAATGGCGATCAAGGATAAGGTAATCATGAAACCGGAGAGATAATTCGCTGCATCCGGGGCAATCGGCATGGCAAAACGCAGGAAGCCGTAGGCGCCAAGCTTGAGCATGATGGCCGCCAGCACCACCGAGCCGCCGGTGGGCGCTTCAACGTGGGCATCCGGCAGCCAGGTGTGTACCGGCCACATCGGAATCTTCACCGCAAACGCCATGAAGAATGCCATGAAAATCAATATCTGCACATTCAGAGACAGGGGCAACTGGTAGTAATCCACCAGTTCGAAGCTGTTGCTCTGATGGTAAAGATAGATGAACGCCACCAGCATCAACAACGAACCGAGCAGGGTGTAGAGGAAGAACTTGATGGTGGCGTAAACGCGGTTAGGCCCGCCCCAGACGCCGATGACCAGGAACATGGGGATCAGCATGGCTTCCCAGAACACGTAATAGAGGATGGCATCCAGCGCGCAGAAGACGCCTATCATGAGGCCGGACATGATGAGCAAAGCCGCCATGTACTGTGCGACGCGCTTCTGGATGATTTCCCAGGCGGCCAGCACCACGATAAACGTGGTGAAACTGGTGAGCAGAATCAGCGGTACCGCGATGCCGTCCACTCCCAGGTGATAGTGGATATTGAACGAGGGGATCCAGTTATAGCCTTCCTGAAACTGGAAACCGCCATCGGCAAAATTGAAGCGGGTATATAGCGGCAGCGTCACCAGGAACGAGGCCAGACTACCGGCCAGCGCTATCCAGCGCGCCAGACGCGCATTCTGGTCGCCGCCGGTGAACAACACCAGGACGCCCGCCACTATTGGCAGCCAGATAGATAAGCTAAGAATATGGGACTCAAACATAAGTGGAATTCAAAACAAGTCGCTTGCCCATAGGGTGTTGCAAAAGCCCGCCAAAATCCTCATTTACTATTTGTAAATTCCGGATTTGTCGGTCTTTTATGCCTGCTCTGGCCTGCGCTTTGATGTTTTTCATAAGTTTCTTTTTTATATCTTCATGAAGAAAGTAAGCATCAGGAACACGCCAATAATCATCGCAAACGCATAGTGATAAATCAGGCCCGATTGCAACTGGCGAACGATGCCGGAAATACGGCCTATCAGGCGCGCCGTGCCATTGACCATGTAGCCGTCGATCAGCTTGACGTCGCCAATCAGCCACAGCTTGTTACCGATAAAACGTGAACCAGCGGCAAAGAATTTTTCGTAAAACGCATCGAAACCGTATTTATTGTCGAGGATGCTATACACACCGCTGAAGCGGATTTTGATAGTAGCGGGAATATCCGGCCGCTTGATATAGAAAAACCACGACAGCGCCACACCCGCAGCCGCCAACAGGAACGGCAGAGAGGTCAAGGCATCGATGCCCATGGCAAACGCGCTGTGGAAATCCTGGGCCAGTTCGCGCATCACCGGATGCGCTGCGGCATTGACGAAAATGGAGCCATGGAAGAAACCGCCGAACAGCATGGGGCTGATGGTGATATAACCAATCACCACCGACGGGATCGCCAGCGCGATGAGTGGCAGCGTGACGACCAACGGTGACTCGTGAGGCTTGTCGTGAGGACCGAGGCCATGATGCTCCCTTTGCGATTCATCATGGGCGTCATGCTTGGCTTCCATCCATCTTTCCTTGCCATGGAATACCAGGAAGTACATGCGGAAGGAATAGAACGCGGTGACGAACACGCCGGCCAGCACGGCAAAATAGGCAAAACCGCTGCCGGGAATATGCGACAGCTTGGCGGCCTCGATGATCGAATCCTTGGAATAGAAGCCGGAGAAGAACGGCGTACCGATCAGCGCCAATGAGCCGATCAGCGAGGTAATCCAGGTAATCGGCATGTAGCGCCGCAAGCCGCCCATGTTGCGGATGTCCTGATCGTGGTGCATAGCCATGATCACCGAGCCAGCAGCCAGGAACAGCAAGGCTTTGAAGAAGGCATGTGTCATTAGGTGGAAGATCGCCACGGAATAGGCCGAGGCACCCAGCGCCACCGTCATATACCCCAACTGCGACAGTGTGGAATAAGCCACCACACGCTTGATATCGTTCTGGATGACGCCGAGGAAACCCATGAACAGCGCGGTAATCGCGCCGATGACCATGACAAAAGATAGCGCCGTGGTGGACAGCTCGAACAGCGGCGACATGCGCGCCACCATGAAGATACCGGCGGTGACCATGGTCGCTGCGTGGATCAGGGCAGAAATCGGCGTCGGGCCTTCCATCGAATCCGGCAGCCACACGTGCAGCGGCACCTGTGCCGACTTACCCATGGCACCGATGAACAGCAGGATGCAGATCACTGTCATCAGCGACCATTCGCTACCCGGAATCAGGCTGATTTTGGTATCGGCAAGCTGCGGTGCGATGGAAAATACCGCCGCGTAATCCAGGCTGCCAAGGTAATACAGCACCATGCCGATACCCAGCAGGAAGCCGAAGTCGCCCACGCGATTGACTAGGAAAGCCTTGAGGTTGGCGTAGATCGCGGTCGGTCGCGTGTACCAGAAACCGATCAGCAGATAGGACACCAGCCCCACGGCTTCCCAACCGAAGAACAACTGCATGAAGTTGTTGGCCATCACCAGCATCAGCATGGAAAAGGTGAACAGCGAGATATAGCTGAAGAAGCGGCTGTAGCCGGGGTCTTCACTCATATAGCCCACGGTATAGATATG
>JADGRN010000071.1 GCA_017880825.1 Methylophilaceae bacterium
GTAAGATAAAATTGACGGTCAGTGATAATGGATGTGGCTTTTCGCTGGACATGATGGCGCGCGTGTTTGAGCCCTATGCCACCACCAAACGTCATGGCACTGGTTTAGGTCTGGCTATCGTCAAAAAAATCGTGGAAGAACACAAAGGCAGTATCAAAATCGAGAATCAAGAACAGGGCGGTGCCCGCGTTACCGTCTTGCTGCCAATAGCAATAAAACCAATGGAGCACAAAGAATGACAGCGAGGTATGTCTTGGTGGTGGATGACGAAATCGGCATCCGGGAATTGTTGCGCGATATTCTGCAGGACGAAGGTCATCAGGTTCGGCTGGCGGAGAACGCCGCCGAAGCTCGCGTCTTGCGGCAGCAGGAGCGTCCTGATTTAGTGCTGCTGGATATCTGGATGCCGGATTGTGATGGCATCAGCCTGTTGAAAGAATGGGGTACCAGCGGCCAACTAACTATGCCGGTTGTGATGATGTCAGGCCATGGCACCATTGATACTGCAGTAGAAGCAACGCGCATCGGCGCTTTCGATTTTCTGGAAAAACCCATCGCTTTACAAAAGTTGTTGAAGACCGTCAGCGCAGCACTCAAGCATGGTGAGCAGCTACCCAAGTCAGACATGAGCCTGGCTTATTTAGGGAAAAGTGCCGTGATTAACGAATTGCGCCAGCGGCTGGATCAGGTGGC
The DNA here is from genome assembly GCA_017880825.1 of Methylophilaceae bacterium. Classification (GTDB taxonomy): domain Bacteria; phylum Pseudomonadota; class Gammaproteobacteria; order Burkholderiales; family Methylophilaceae; genus JADGRN01. Next base: position 694 of record JADGRN010000071.1, read on the forward strand.
AAAACTCAAAACCGCGTTGCTGCTGATCGGCGCCGAGGGTAGCGGCATTGAACTTTGTGCGCGTTTTTTGCACCAGCAGAATACGCCATGGCTGGAGCTCAACGAATATGACAAGTTGGCCGCCGCTCCGCTGGATTTATTGGAGCAGTTGAGTGATGGCCTGCTGTTTATACCGGAAGTGGCTGAGCTCAGCAAAACCGAACAAAAAGGCTTGCTATTGTTGCTGGGCAAGGCTGAAAAATACGGTACTCGAGTAGTGTGTGGAGCTTCCCGTGCCTTGCCGCAACTGGTGGAAGAAGGCCAATTTGACGGCGTTTTATTGCAAACGCTTTCAACTACTACTCTGCGCGTACCGGGGCTGGAAGATCATCGCGAAGATATCCCTGATTTAGTGCGGGCCATAGTCACTTTGCTGGTGGAAACTGAAGAAGTCCCGTACCGCGAATTTGACATTGCCGCGCTCAATGCCCTGCGCAATGCAAGCTGGCCGGGCAACCTGGTGCAGCTGGATAGCGCTATCCGCAACTTGATGCAGACCAGTCTGGGTGAAAAAATCGCACTGGATGATGTGAGCCGCGTACTGGAGCAATTCGCCCCGTTACAGCAGCCGCAACTAAACGGTGCGGTCATGGCTTCTCCATTCAATCTGGATCAGCCACTGCGCGAAGCGCGAGACGATTTTGAGCGTATTTATTTTGGCCACCACATGGCCAGGGCCGGCGGCAACATGAGCAAAGTGGCCGAGACGGTGCAATTAGAACGCACTCATCTTTACCGCAAGCTCAAGCAATTGGGCATGAAAGCCAAACAGTAGTATTCAGCTAAGGCTGAATACTACTAAATCCGCTTTAGATTGAGCGTGGGAATACCACGCTAATTTTTGTGCCTACGTCTTGAAGGCCATTCTCTAGCAGTATTTCGGCCTGATGACGCCAAGCGATTTCACGCGCAATAGTCAGCCCCAGACCACAACCCTCCTCACCTGTGCCGAGGATGCGATAAAAGCGCTCGAATACCCGTTCACGCTTGTTTTTCGGGATACCTGGGCCGTTGTCTTCCACCGAAAGTTCAATGTTTTGCGCACTTTGCTTTACCGCTACTGTGACATGGCCATTGCTCGGTGTATAGCGCAGGGCGTTATCTATCAGGTTGTTCAGCAACTCGCGCAGCAGCAAAGCATTACCCTTTACCTGACAATTGGCCTCCGTAGAGGCAAACCCCAGGTCTATGTTTTTTGCCAGCGCCTGCGGTACCCACTCACTGGTGATTTCCTGTGCCAGCTTGGATAAATCCAGGGTGAGCAACTCCAGATTGCCCGCAGCTTCCGGCTCGGCACGCGCCAGGCTGAGCAATTGGCTGACCATATGGGCAAGGTTGGTGCTGCTGGTTTTTATTTGTTGCAGAGCATGCTGCACTTGGGCTGGGTCCTGCTCGCGCAAGGCAAGCTCGGCTTGGGTTTTGAGCCCGGCCAACGGCGTGCGCAGCTGATGTGAAGCGTCTGCGATAAAGCGTTGCTGCTTGGTGATGGCATCGCGCAGGCGCTGCATCAAATCATTCATGGCGTGTAACAGTGGTTGCACCTCACGCGGTGCGCCAGCCTCAGCTACCGGGCTTAGATCTTGCATCGAGCGGCTACTAAAAGCCGCTCGCAAGCGCTCAAGCGAGGCGAGGCCGCGCTGCACACCAAAATGCACCATCAGTCCTGCCAATATTACGATCAGAAGCTGTGGCAACATCATGGTGGCGACGATTTCATCGGCCATCTGGGTGCGTTTGGCGCGGGTTTCAGCTACCAATACCATGGCCACGCCGTGTGCGCTGGTGCCAGTTAGCGGCAAGGCAAAAGCCACCGCGCACAGCGCCTTGCCATCCAGTTGCGTGTTGTAATACAGATGATCGCCTGCATTCGGCAAATGATCCGGCAAAGGCAAATCGGCTTGGCCCGTCACCAGTTCGCCGTTCGGGCCACGTATGCGGTAGTAAATCCAGTCGTCTTTGTCGTATTCAAGCAAATCGCGTGCGATTTGTGGCAGATCGACAGTGACTTGGCCGCGTTGAACCTCGATCTGGTCTGCCAAAGCCAGCGCGGCGCGGAATAGCGAACGGTCATAAGCCAGATTGGCGAAGTGATTGGCGCGGTAATACGAAGAAATGGTGCCAATCAGCAGCAGCGGTATCAGCAGCGTCAGTAGCCAGATCAATAACTGGCGGCGTAGCGAGCGAAGTTTATGGTTTGTCATGCTGTTCCAGTAAATAACCAAGACCACGAATGGTGCGTATCTGGATGTCACAGGTTTTCAGTTTTTTGCGCAAGCGATGTACATAGACTTCAATGGCGTTGTCGCCTATATCGTCTTCCCAATTGCACAGGCGCTCCATGATCTGCTCCTTGCTCACCACGCGCCCGGTTTTTAACATCAGGATTTCCAGCACCGCGAGCTCGCGCGCCGACAGATCAAGCGGTTGATCCGCAACAGAAGCGCGTCTGCCAGCGGTATCCAGGATCAGTTTGCCTACTCCCAGCTGGGCGCTTCCACCGGACTGGCCGCGACGTATCAAGGCACGGATGCGGGCTTCCAGTTCGCCGAGATCAAACGGTTTGGTCAGATAGTCGTCCGCACCCAAATCCAGGCCCTTGACTCGATCAGCCACGCCATCGCGTGCGGTGAGAATAAGTACGGGGGTCTGGCCGCCTCGTTGCCGCAAGCGCTTCAGCACATCGAAGCCGCTGAGCTTGGGTAAGCCGAGGTCAAGAATGACCAGATCGTAATTTTGATAAGCCAGCATATGGTCGGCGTTTTCGCCGTGAGCAGCATTGTCAACGGCATAACCCGACTGCGTCAGCGATCGGCAGAGGCCATCAGCCAGAATAGAGTCGTCTTCAACTATCAGTACGCGCATGGTGTTTAAGCGATGTTTTTTTAAAGGTTTAAATCGTAAGATTCAGGAAAGCTTGGCGGCGTAATGTGCGCATCACAGACAGACCGCAGTCAGGTTTAGGCCTTAAGTGTAACTCTAATCCCTTAATTAGGAGAAATACCATGAACAAGCTTTTATCCACTCTTTTTGCTGGCCTTTTTGTTGCTTCTATCAGTGTTGGCGCTTTTGCTGCCGATGCTGCCAAGCCAGCTGATGCGGCTGCCACTCCGGCTGTTGCGCCAGCTGCTGATGCTGCCAAGGAAAAGCCTGCTGTACCGGCCAAGAAGGCACATAAGGCTAAGAAGGCAGTAAAGAAAGACAGCAAGACGGAAGCGCCTAAGGCTGATGCACCAGCTGCCAAGTAATACGGTTTTGCTGTAGATTTACCAGTAGTAGAAAAGAGAGCGGGACTGGTTCCTGCCCTCTTTTTTTGCTTTAAGCCTTGCTTCAAGCCAGCTCCAGTACCACCGGTGTGTGGTCAGAAGGGCGTTCCAGCTTGCGCGGTGCTATATCGATGCGGCATGACTTACACTGCTTTATCAGCGGTGTGCTTACCAGGATGTGATCGATACGCATGCCGAGATTGCGGCGAAACCCCGCCATGCGGTAATCCCACCAACTGAAGCTGCCTTCTGGCTGCTCAAATAACCGGAAAGCGTCATGCAATCCCAGTTCGACCAATTGCCTAAAGGCGGCCCGCTCCGGCTCGCTTACTAATACCTGGCCTATCCAGGCTGCAGGGTCATGCACGTCGCGGTCTTCCGGCGCGATGTTGTAGTCTCCCAGCAAAACCAGCTTCGGGTAGGTTTTTAATTCGCTTTCAAGCCATGTAGTCAGCGCTTTCAGCCAACGCAATTTGTATTGATATTTGTCCGAATCGAGGCTTTGCCCATTAGGGATGTAAGCGCAGATGATGCGTAGATCGTCAATATTGGTGGCCACCACACGTTTTTGCTCGTCAGCGAAATTGGGGATGCCGGCCAGCTGATTAGTTTGTAACTGGCGGCTCAGAATAGCTACGCCATTGTAGGTTTTTTGTCCGCTATGCAGCGCGTGATAGCCGACGGCGCTGAGTTCCTGATAGGGAAATCTAGGGTCTTCCTGTTTGGTTTCCTGCAGGCACAGTACATCGGGTTGATTGGCTTCCAGCCAATCCAGCACGTGCGGCAAGCGCACGTTGAGAGAATTGACGTTCCATGTGGCTAGTTTCAATGGACTAATTTCAAAACCAACTTCATGTCTACTAAGGTTTAGCCGGAGCTTCTGCTGGCGCTGACGCGGCCTTAGACTGAGCATTGTGCAAGCCTGCCAGAGGGTTGCTCTTGGGATAGCCGGCTTGATCCAGCAGGCGGTTCCAAGCAGTTTCTTCAAATCCTTGAAAAGGACTCTGGCTACCCACAATTAACACTGGTGCACTGGTCTCGCCGGTAAGCTTCTTTAGCTCGATCTTATCCTGGTTGGTGTTTTTCAACGCGTAAGGCACACCACGCTTGTCCAGCAAAGCTTGCGCCTTGCTGCAGGCGTTGCCACAGTCATCGAAAGAGTAAAGCGTGACAGGATTTTTTTTGGTGGCTTCTTTCGTTTCAAAAGGCTGGGTATCAGTTTCGATATGGTTGCCGAAGAGCTTTTTCTGCTCGATGTTCTTGCCTGATTGTGGCGGCGGGTTATCGCTGTAATGCGATTGACCTTGCGCATCCACCCATTTGTAAACTTGAGCCGCCGCCGGAAAGGTAAAGCCACATAGCAATATTAAGAAAAGTATCGGGCGCATGATTTTTCCTGTGTTTTTTCACTAAGATTTCTTTTGAGTGGATTTCTTTTAAGCGGTCATGCCGTTATGCCGTAACAGTGCGTCTATAGTGGGTTCGCGGCCACGGAAGGCAACGAAGGACTCCAGCGCAGGACGCGAGCCGCCTTGAGCAAGGATTTCGCTCCAGAAACGGTGGCCGGTTTCTTCCGATAACACGCCATTCTCTTCAAACAGGCTGTAGGCATCGGCGGAGAGTACCTCCGCCCACTTGTAACTGTAATAGCCCGCTGCATAGCCACCAGCGAAGATGTGCGAGAAATTGTTGGGAAAGCGGTTCCATTTCGGCGGGCGTACTACGGCGACTTCGTCGCGCACCTGTTCGATCAGGTCCAGTGCAGTTTGCCTGCCATACGGATCGAATTCACCGTGCAAGCGCATATCGAACAGCGAGAACTCAATCTGGCGCATGGTCTGCATGCCGGCCTGGAAGTTTTTGGCGGCGACCATCTTGTCGAACAGTGCGCGCGGTAAATGTGCGCCGGTTTCCGCGTGCCTGGTCATGTGGCGCAATACCTCCCATTCCCAGCAGAAGTTTTCCATGAACTGGCTGGGCAGTTCGACGGCGTCCCACTCCACGCCCTTGATGCCGGAAACACCATATTCGTCGACCTTGGTCAGCAAGTGATGCAGGCCGTGGCCGAATTCGTGAAACATGGTAATCACTTCATCGTGGGTAAATTGCGCAGGCTTGTCGCCCATCGGGGCAGAGAAATTGCAGGTAAGAAAAGCCACCGGGGTTGCCAGCGTCTGTAGTGTCTTGCGGCGTGTGATGGCTTCGTCCATCCAGGCACCGCCGCGCTTGTTGTTGCGCGCATAGAGGTCGAGATAGAACTGGCCGACCAGATTGCCATCGCGACCGATAATTTCGTAAAAATTGACATCCTTGTGCCACACCGGCGCTTGCGATGGGCGCACATGTACGCCGAATATGGTTTCGGTAACTTTGAACAAGCCATGCAATACTTGCTGTTCGGGAAAGTATTGCTTTACTTCCTGGTCGGAAAAAGCATATTTTTCCTCACGCAGCTTTTCCGAGACGTAAGCGATATCCCAAGCCTGCAGTTCTTTTAATCCAAGCTGATCAGCGGCATAGGCCTGCAACTCCTGCATATCGCGTTGTGCAAATGGTTTGGCGCGCACGGCCAAAGTCTGCAGAAAATCTGTGACTTGTGCTGGGGCTTGAGCCATTTTGGTGGCCAGTGAAACCTCGGCATAATTCGCGTAACCCAGTAACTGCGCGGCTTCACGGCGCAGCTTGAGGATGCTGGCTATAAGCGGGGTATTGTCCCATTGCGGCTGACCAAACTCCGAGGCGCGCGTGGCATAGGCGCGATACAGCGTTTCGCGCAGGCCACGGTTGTCGGCGTATTGCAGCAGCGGCATGTAGGAAGGGAAGTGCAGGGTAAATTTCCAGCCGCTTTTGGCATCTTGCTTGGCGGCTTGCTGCGCAGCTTCCAATGCGTCCGGAGGAATGCCCTTGAGTTCGTCGGCATGGTCGATGAATAACGCGTAAGCATTGGTGGTATCCAGCAGGTTTTCCTCAAATTTCGCAGAAAGCGTGGAAAGCTCCTCCTGGATAGCCTTGAAGCGGGCTTTCTTATCTTGTGGCAGCTCTGCGCCACCGAGGCGAAAATCTCGCAGCTCGTTTTCTACGATCTTGCGCTGTGCGGCATTCAAGCTGGCGTAGGTTTTTCTGGCGCGTAACTCGCGGAACTTGGCGTATAGCCGTTTATCCTGTGATAAATCAGCATAGAAGGCAGTCAATTTTGGCAAATTAG
>JADGRN010000072.1 GCA_017880825.1 Methylophilaceae bacterium
CAGGCCGACGACCACGAACACCGCGTGCCGGGCGAGGAAATACCATGGCCGATAACCGGTATGCGCCGACGCCTCGGCCATCGCGATCGATGCTGAATACACCATCACCAGCCCCAAGCCCAGCAATATCAGGGTTATCCAGAGTAGACTCTGGTCGTAGGTCGGCGAGGTAATGCGGTCGTGGCTGCTGAGCATATACATCATCGCGCGGCCGCCTTTGGAGATTGTTGCAACGCCTTCACTGCGTTCATGAAAACTTCGGCGCGATGCAGGTAATTACGGAACATGTCAAAACTGGCGCAAGCCGGTGACAGCAGCACAGCGTCGCCGGGCTGGGCAGCGGCGAAGGCAGTTGTTACCGCCTGCTCCAGACTAGCCGCATTTAGCAGCGGGATCCCTGCGTCTTTTAATACAGCCGCGATTTGCGGGCCATCGCGGCCAATCAGTACCACTGCCCGTGTATTCTGTACAACGGCTTCACGCAGGGGTGCAAAATCCTGGCCTTTGCCATCCCCGCCAGCAATGAGTACCACTTTTTGCGGTAAGCCGGTCAAAGCGGCGCAAGTGGCGCCAACATTGGTGCCCTTGGAATCATCGTAGAAAGCCACGCCGGAAATTTCCGTCACCCATTCAACGCGGTGCGGTAACCCCTTGTAATTGCGCAACGCACTCAGCAAGGGCGCGCAATCAAGACCAATTGCGCGGCACAAAGCCAGCGCGGCCAAAGTGTTGCAGGCATTGTGCAGCCCGGCAATGTGCATTTCACTGGTTTTGATCAATTCGGTGCTGCCCTGCATCAACCAGATATCGCTGCCTTGATGCTTCAAGCCGAAATCGTTGTGGCCGGGCGGCAGGTCGCCACCGAAACTGATTTGCTTACGCCCGGGCAGGGCCATGCTGCTGCTCCAGCCATCCTGACGATTCAGCACTTGCACGCCGCAACCTGCAAAAATACGCGCCTTGGCAGCAGCATATTCGGCCATGCCAGAGTAGCGATCCATGTGGTCTTCGGTGATGTTGAGCACGGTGGCAGCATCAGCAGCCAGTGAACTGGTAGTTTCGAGCTGAAAACTGGAAAGCTCCAATACGTAAACATCCGGCGTTTCCATTGCCAAAGTCTCAAGTACCGGCAGGCCGATATTGCCTGCGACTATCGTTTTTAATCCGGCCGCCTTGCACATTTCACCGACCAGCATGGTCACCGTGCTTTTGCCATTGGCCCCGGTAATGGCGATGACTTTGGCATTAGGCGACTTGTGCTGGGCGAATAGCTCGACATCGCCAAGCACCGGGATACCGCGCCGGATGGCGGCCTGAACCTGTGGTTCAGCCAGTGGACCAGCCACAGCCACGCCGGGACTGGCGACGATAATCTCGGCAGGGGCAAAAGCCTGGCTGTTGAACGCACCCAGATGCACATTTACCCCAGGCATTTCACTTTGCAGTAGAGCCAGATGGGGCGGCGCTTCACGCGTATCGGCCACAGCCAACTTGGCCCCGTGCGGACCAAGCCAGCGCAATGCCGACAGGCCGGTATCACCCAGCCCCAGCACCAGCACTTGTTTATCCCTTAGGGCTAATCTCATCGCAGCTTCAATGTCGACAATCCAACCAGCACCAACATCATCGTAATAATCCAGAACCGCACGACGACTTGGGTCTCTTTCCAGCCCTTCAACTCATAGTGATGATGCAACGGCGCCATACGAAAGATGCGCTTGCCGGTGAGTTTGAACGACGCCACCTGCAACATCACCGAAACGGTTTCCATGACGAACACGCCACCCATGATGAACAGCACGATTTCCTGCCTGACAATCACGGCGACTGTCCCCAGCGCCGCGCCCAGTGCCAATGCCCCGACATCGCCCATGAATACTTCCGCCGGGTAGGCGTTGAACCAGAGGAAACCCAAACCCGCCCCCACCATGGCAGCGCAGAACACCATCAGCTCACCTGCACCCGGCACGTAGGGAATGCCCAGGTATTTGGAAAAATAGAGGTGGCCAGCGACATAGGCGAAAAGCGCCAATGCACTGCCAACCATGGCGGTCGGCATGATGGCGAGGCCATCCAGACCATCCGTCAGATTCACCGCGTTGCTGCTGCCGACAATCACCAGATAGGTCAATACGATGAAGCCCGTGGCGCCCAGCGGAATGACCAGATGCTTGAAGAACGGCACGATCAGTCCGGTTTCGGCAGGGGTTGTAGAGGTGTGGAACAGATACGCCGCCACCGCCAGTCCGATGAGCGATTGCCAGAAATACTTGGCGCGCGCCGATAAACCTTTGGGGTTGCGATGTACCACCTTGCGCCAGTCATCGATCCAGCCGATGATGCCGAAGCCCAGCGTGGTGAACAGCACCACCCAGACGAAACGATTATTAAGGTCAGCCCACAGCAAGGTAGAAACCGCAATCGCCACCAGAATCAGCGCGCCGCCCATGGTCGGCGTGCCGGCTTTTACCAAGTGCGTTTGCGGGCCGTCATCGCGCACCGACTGGCCGACCTTGTATTGAGTCAGCTTGCGGATCATCATGGGCCCTACCACAAAGGAAATCACCAACGCAGTCAGGGTTGCCAGCACCGCACGTAGCGTGATGTAGTTGAATACGTTGAAGGCACGTACGTCATGAGCCAGCCAGCGTGCGAGTTCCAGCAGCATCAGTGTTTCTCCCCGTCTTTTTCGCCGTGATTTTCAGTGATCAATGTCACCACTCTTTCCATGCGCATGAAACGCGAGCCTTTCACCAGCACTACAGCATTTGCATTCATCTGCGCCATCAACTGCGCCGCCAATGCCTCGGGTGCATCATAGTGCTGCGCCCCGACGCCAAAAGCAGCAGTCGTTTCACGGCTTAAATCGCCCAAGGCATACAGCGCAGCAATGCCAGCCAGCTTGGCGTAGCTGCCGATTTCAGCGTGCATCTGTGCCGCATCCGCACCCAGCTCGCCCATATCGCCCAGTACCAATAATTTTTCGCCGGTTTGAGCTGCCAGCACATCAATGGCGGCTTTCGTCGAGGCCGGATTGGCGTTGTAGGTGTCATCAATGACACGTGCGCCGTTAAGCCCAGGTTTATGTTGCAAGCGGCCTTTGACCCCGGCAAAACCAGCCAGGCCTTGTGTGATGGCTGCCAGAGAGATTCCCATCGCCAATGCTGCCGTTGCTGCAGCCAGCGCATTGCGTACGTTGTGCAACCCTGCCACCGGCAGGTGAAATTCCGCATCGCCCTGTGGCGTTTTTATTTGGATATGACTGGCAGCCGCATCAAGGCGGTAGTCGGCGCTCACATCGGCGCTGTAATCCAGCCCAAAAGTCATGACTGGGTGAGGCGCTGCAAGCAATTTCCATAGCGGGGCAAAGCTGTCGTCTACATTGATAACGGCAATTCCATCTGCTGCGAGGCCTTCAAAAATTTCGCCTTTGGCCAAGGCAACGGCTTCCACCGCGCCCAGCCCTCCCAAATGTGCAGAAGTCGCGTTGTTGACCAGCGCCACTGTTGGGCGACCTATACGCGTCAGATAGCGGATTTCCCCGGCGTGGTTCATGCCCATCTCGGCCACGGCATAACGGTGCCGGCTACGAAGCTTAAGTAAAGTCAGTGGCAGGCCGATGTCGTTATTGAGGTTACCTTGTGTTGCCAATACCGAGTCGTCGTCACCCGTTGCAGCGCGCAGAATAGAGGCCAGCATTTCCTTTACCGTCGTCTTGCCGTTGCTACCGGTAATCGCCGCCAGGGGAATGCTGAATTTACTGCGCCAATGAGCGGCCAGTTCTCCCAGCGCAAGTCGGGTATCTTGCACCAGCAATGCAGCAGATAAATTGGCTTGTTCTGTCGAAATCATCGCAGCAGCCGCGCCCTGATCCAGGCATTGCTGCGCATAGGCATGGCCATCGAAGTGTTCGCCACGCAGCGCGACGAACAACTGGCCCGGTGTTAAAGTCCTGCTATCGCTGCCTACGCTGGTAAACCATGCATCCTGCCCGATGACTTGGCCTCGCGTGGCGATTGCGGCTTCGCTCAAGCGCATCATGTCTTACCTCGCGACCCTAGTAATTGCTTAACCACTTCATGATCGCTGAAGGGATACTTCACTCCGGCGACATCCTGATAGTCTTCGTGACCCTTGCCCGCCACCAGCACGATATCTCCCGGCTTAGCCGCTTTGATCGCCAAGGTAATGGCGGCAGCACGATCCCGCTCTATTTGATAGTTGCCATACATGCCGGAAACAATGGCCGCGATGATCCCGGCGGGATTTTCATGGCGCGGATTGTCGGAGGTGACGATCACTTCATCTGCTAATCTGCAAGCCACTTCGCCCATCAACGGGCGCTTGCCTTGGTCGCGGTTGCCACCGCAGCCAAATACACAAAGTAGCCGACCTTTAGTCTGCTCGCGCAGCGCGATCAGCACTTTTTCCAGCGCATCAGGAGTATGGGCATAATCAATCACCACCAAGGGCTGATTGCCACCGCCCACTTGCTGCATGCGTCCGGCGACGGGTTGGACCTGCGTCAGTACATTCACGGCTTGTTGCAGACTGACATCAGATGCAAGCAAAGTGGCCAGCACCGCCAGCAGATTGTAGGCATTGAAGCGGCCAAGCAACCCGGCTTGAAGCTGGGCTTGGCCAAACGGTGTATCGACCTGCATCGCCAGCCCCTGCTCGCTGAACCGCAGTTGACTACCGCGCACCTCGCCGCTTTCAAGCCCATAGGTCAGCACGCGCTTACCTTGGCCAAGCAAATCCTGCGCTATTTCGCTACCAAGCTCATCGTCGCTATTAAGCACTGAGCAACTGAGGCCATCCCAGTAAAACAGCTGTTTCTTGGCGCTGGCATAAGCATCCATGTCGCCGTGGTAATCCAGATGGTCGCGCGATAGATTGGTCAACACTGCAATATCGAAATGCACGCCGTTGACACGGCCTTGATCCAGACCATGCGAAGAGACTTCCATGGCTGCGGCTGCAGCGCCCTGCTTGAGGTAATCCGCCAGCATGCCATGCAACAGTATGGGATCGGGTGTGGTGTTAATAGCAGCGGACAAGGCACCAGGAAAGCCGTTACCGAGTGTGCCGACGATTGCGGTTTTTCTGCCTAATGCGCTAAGTGCCTGCGCCAGCCAGTGGCTGCAAGAGGTTTTGCCGTTGGTGCCGGTGACGCCTATCATCCACAAGCGCTGCGATGGCTGACCATAAAAGTCATTGGCAATCATGCCTGCTTCACTACGCAAACTATCAACGGCCACATTGGGGAGCTGCCATTCAGGGTTCCATTGATAGCCATCGCGCTCCCACAGCACAGCAGCGGCGCCCTGGTTGATCGCGTGCTGGATATACTGACGGCCATCAGCGTATTCGCCCGGATAGGCCAGAAACACGCTGCCCGTTTGGACTTTGCGGCTATCGGCAGTGATATCAGCAGCCTTCACACCTTGCTCGGCAAGTGTTGATAGCGGAGCGCTCATACCACCTCCCGCCATGTAACGGTTACTAGGACTTGCCGATGTCCACAATGGCGCTCGCAAGTGATATTCCCGCACCCAGCGCTTACGCGATACCGTGTCATACCACTTCCTTCACTTCCGGTACTTGTTCCGGCGGGATGACAATGTTGTTGTTTGGCGCGTCCTGCGGCACCGCCAGCATACGCAGCGCACCTGCCATCACGGTACTGAACACCGGCGCAGCCACGGCCCCGCCGTAATACACGCCGTCGCTCGGCTCATCGATCATGACGGCGATAATCAGGCGCGGATTGGAAGCTGGTGCCATGCCAACAAATGACGAGACATAGCGATCGGCCTCGTAACCGCCGACACCGAGCTTGTGCGCGGTGCCGGTCTTGCCGGCGACACGGTATCCGACCACCTGCGCCCTTGGCGCCGTACCGCCGGGCTGTACCACCAGTTCCAGCATGGCGCGTACGCTGCGTGCGGTTTCTGGAGAAATCACCTGCGGGCCAACCGGCATATCCTTGATTTTGAGCAGAGACACCGGTTTTAACTCACCATCATTGGCGAACACGCCGTAAGCCCGCGCCAACTGCAGCAGACTCAAGCTGATGCCGTGGCCGAAAGCCATGGTCGCCTGCTCAATCGGGCGCCAGGTTTTGTAAGGCCGCAATTTACCAGAAGCCTCGCCGGGGAAACCCACATGCACCGGACTGCCAAAGCCCATATGATTAAATACGCTCCACAGATACTGCGGCTTTAAGGTCAGCGCCATTTTGGCAGCGCCGACGTTGGAGGACTTCTGGATCACCTGCGACACTGTGATCAGCCCCTGCGGATGCGTATCGTGTATCGTAGCAACACCAATCCTGAGATAGCCGGGAGCAGTCTGAATCAGTGTGTCTGGTGTGAAAGTGCCGGCTTCCAGCACCGCAGCCGCGGTAAATGGCTTGAGCGTCGAGCCAGGCTCGAAAATATCGGTAATGGCACGATTACGTGATCTTCCATTGATGTTGATATTGACCGGATTGTTGGGGTTGTAGCTCGGCAGATTAGCCATCGCCAGCACTTCGCCGGTCTTGGCGTCCAGCACGATGGCAGCCCCGGCTTTGGCCTTGTGCAGCTCCACTGCATGTGCCAATTCACGATAAGCCAGATATTGAATTTTACGGTCTATGGATAAAACTAGATCATGCCCATCCTGCGGCACTTTGACTGCTTCCAGGTCCTCGACGATATGCCCTTGCCTGTCCTTGAGAACACGACGGCTGCCTAATTTGCCCGATAACCAGCCATGGAAAGCCAGCTCCAAACCTTCCTGGCCACGATCATCGACTCCGGTGAAGCCGATCAGATGCGTGGTGACTTCGCCCGCAGGATAGTAACGACGATATTCGCGCTGCGTGAATACGCCGGCGATGCCAAGCTGCATCACTTGCCCGGCCAGCTCCGGCGGAATGCGGCGCTTGAGATAGACGAATCCACGCTCACTGTTGGAGAGCTTTTTGCTGACATCTACCGGGTCCATCCCAAGCAAACCGGCAAGCTGCTTGATCTGGCTGGCATCGACGCTGACATCGGGCGGGCTGGCCCAGATGGATTCCACCGGTGTACTGATGGCAAGCGGCCCACCATTGCGGTCGGTAATCATGCCTCTATGCGCCGATAGCGTCAGC
>JADGRN010000073.1 GCA_017880825.1 Methylophilaceae bacterium
ATTCTGGGAAGTGATGGGCGGCCTTCAGCAAACTGAAGTTGATCTTTTAGTGCGCGAATCTTTCGACCAAGGCATCAATTTCTTCGATACTGCCAATGTTTATTCGTTTGGTGAATCGGAAACATTGCTTGGCCAGGCAATTAAAAATACAGGGCTGCCCAGGGATGAAATCGTGGTCGCCACGAACATTGGTTAATTAAACAGTCTTCCGCTTAAGTTGACAGTACCGTTAAAACTGCTCTGGCACAGCTATCTGAAGAGGTCCCCATTATGAGCCACAAGCATATTAATCTGATTCGTGCCATTTTCCATGATCCGGTCAGCGGCAACATTCACTGGCAAGAAATTGAATCTTTGCTACATCATCTTGGCGCCAGTATTACCCCCGGGCATGGTGCACGTTTCCATGTTAATCTGAACGGGTTCGATGAGGTCCTACACCACCCCCATCAGAGTAGCGTTTATGGCAAGCAGGAGGTCAAGCATCTGAGGGAATTTCTCGCCCGCGCCGGAGTCACACCATCGACTTACGAGAATGGCGAATAAAATGCGTGTTCAAGTTCATACGTCGGGATTTCTGGGCAGAGTGATGGTGTTTTTGTTAGGTGCTGTGCTGCTGGTCTTAGTATTCATGTTCTCAATGCTGGTGCTGGCCCCCGTAGTACTTATCGGGTCATTGGTTTTAGGCTACCAGTTGCGGAAAATAAAGGGTCTGCACAAACAGATGCGCGAGCAGTCGCCAGATGGTCACGTGATCGAGGGCGAAGTGATATATGAGGCAACTGAAGCAGAACAGCTGAAGTCAGTTCGAATCCTTAACGCGGATTAATTCCCTTGTTTCGGCGTTGTCTATTCCCTGTTACCCGGGTCAATAGCATCGTATCGACAGTGATTTGCTGCAGATCAAATTTCTGCTGGTAAACTCCGAGCCTATACAAGGCTAGACACGTTCCAGAAAGTGCGATCGGATTCCAACTAGGCGGGAGCTGTCAGGCAGTTTCAGTTAGTGTCCAATCCCCTCTCTCCCACCAAACATTATGGCCACCTACAAACTCATCGAAATTTCACAAGCTTTTCACGCTTTCGACGACATCCTGGATGTCCGTTCGCCGGCCGAATATGCTGACGACCATCTTCCTGGGGCGATTAATGTACCCGTGCTGAACGATGAGGAACGCTCCCGCATCGGCACCTTGTTTACCCAAGTCACACCTTTCGAGGCGAAGAGACAGGGAGCAGCACTGATCGCGCGAAATATCGCGCGCCATCTGGAAGAGACGTTCGGCGATCGGCAAAGAGGCTGGCGACCTTTAGTGTATTGCTGGCGTGGTGGCATGCGCAGTGGCGCTATGGTGCACATTTTGGCACAGATAGGTTGGAGAGCTGGTCAGTTGAAGGGTGGCTACAAAACCTATCGGCGCTATGTGATCGCCGCGTTGGAAACGTTACCTATCAAGTTTGATTTTTGTGTAATCAGTGGTGCGACCGGCTCGGGAAAGAGCCGTCTGTTGCATGTACTGGCCGAGCAAGGGGGACAGGTCTTAGATTTGGAAAAGTTGGCGCAACATCGCGGCTCACTTCTCGGTAATTTGCCAGACCAACCACAGCCAACGCAAAGAACCTTCGAAACCCGGCTCTGGGACGCACTATGTGCTTTCACGCCTGATCGCCCTGTTTACATTGAGGCGGAAAGCCGCAAGGTCGGCGTGTTGAGCGTGCCAAATGCCTTGCTCGACCGCATGCGCGCATCTCCTTGCGTGCGAATTGAAGCGCCACAGGAAGCCCGTGTAGAACTTCTAATGGATGACTATGCGCACTTCCTGCGCAATCCCACTCTTTTGGCCGAGCGCTTGTCGCTGCTCGTAGAACTGCATGGTCGTGTAGTAACCGACCGCTGGTGCGAGAGGGCGCGGCAAGGCGAGTGGAGGCCGCTGGTGGAAGAGTTGCTGACGCAGCACTATGATCCGGCCTACCGGCGCTCGTCTGGCGTCAGCTTCCAGCAACTGAACAACGCCAATGTGCTACGACTTGTCTCGCTAGATGGCGAAAATCTGCGCAAGACGGCTGAAGATTTGATTCGTAAGGAAAGATAAAATGATGAGTGAAATCCGCCTCACCCAGTATTCCCACGGCGGCGGCTGCGGTTGCAAGATCGCACCCTCCGTGCTTTCGCAGATTTTGTCGAGTCTGCCGCAGGCTGGCATGTTTCCTGATTTGCTGGTCGGCCTGGAATCCAGCGACGATGCTGCGGTTTACCGCCTGAATGACACCCAGGCAATCATCGCTACGACCGATTTCTTCATGCCCATCGTGGACGATGCCTACGACTTTGGTCGTATTGCCGCTGCCAATGCGCTGTCAGATATTTATGCCATGGGTGGGCAGCCGATCCTGGCGCTGGCGGTGGTCGGTATGCCGATCGACAAACTTCCGGTGGAGATAATCCAGCAAATCATGGCAGGCGGTGTGGCGGTGTGCCAGTCGGCAGGGATACCGATCGCCGGGGGACATTCCATCGACTCGCCAGAACCGATCTACGGGTTAGTGGCGCTAGGCATCGTGCATCCTGATAAGGTCAAGCGAAATGACAAGGCTCAGGCGGGCGATGTGTTGATACTGGGAAAGCCCTTGGGCATCGGCGTATTGAGTGCAGCTCTGAAGAAAGGCGAACTGAATGCTGAAGGCTACCGACAGATGATTGCCGTCACTACCCAACTCAACCGCACCGGCGCAGTTCTGTCCGATATGGCAGGCGTGCATGCCATGACTGACGTCACTGGCTTCGCATTACTCGGCCACCTACTCGAAATCTGTCGTGGCTCGCAACTGCAGGCACAGGTTGAATTTCATCGCATTCCTTTCATAGATATCGCTTTGCAATTGGCACAAGCCGGCTATGCCACAGGAGCGGCAGCGCGCAATTGGTCCAGCTACGCCGAGTCTGTGATTCTGGGGGGAGATATCACGGAATGGCAGCGCAAACTGCTATGCGACCCGCAAACTAGCGGTGGCTTGCTAGTCAGTTGTGCGCCAGAAAGTGCGGACGCGGTAGTGGCTGCTTTCAATTCTGATGGTTTCAGCCATGCCGCAGTAATCGGCTCGATGCAGACCGGGGGTGCGCAAGTAACGGTGCGCTGATGGCTATAAGCTAAAAATAGGGTTTGCTGCAAGATGACTGAATATCTCTTCCGACTGTATTTCGAACGATGCGCGCGCACGCGCGTCATGGGGTTAGAGAAAGTAACACGGGTGCAACAACGTGCCTGAGAGCTTTTTCAATCCCATTGGCAGGTAGATTGTCGGCGTTAGTGCCGTGAATAAGGCAGAAAGAAACGGAGTGAGTTCGAATCCTTAACGCGGACTAATTCCCCTGTTTCGGCATTGTCAATTCCCTGTTACCCAGTAATTAATTCCCTGATAAAAAATTCATGAATTTGGGGGCGGATGCCTTGTATGCGGCTACTGGAGCTGTTTTTCTGGGAGCGTCTTCTACCGAAGCGCCTGAAAAATGTGGAAATTCCCTGTAAATTTCCCTGTTAACGGGAATTTTACTGAGAAGGGTTGGCATGAGACTATGTCCACCGCCACCTAGTCTGAGCCATTCCCAGTGAAGGGCTCTTTCTTTGAATATGCCCCACACCACGCGGACTACAGGGCGATACCGTCATTCTCAAGTCGGTCATCAGAGGGTACTGTCAACTTAACTTATGCGTTCCACAAAAGCTGTAAATCAGTGTCAAAATGGTTTTTTCAATCTGATTCAACATACCTCAGCACTGAGTTCTGCTATTTCATTCCGCTGGACAAATCTCCGGCGCATGATCTCCCGATAGTTCTCTGCCGCCATCTGCTGGCCGCTAAACACTATCGAGAAATCATGCACCTATGCTTTGCACAATGGAGCAAAGTGGTCGATTCCAATTACGTAATTCAATGAATATTGATCAGCTGTGGATTTTCTCGACAAGATTTTTAATCTGACATTTTTTAATAAAGTTAATCTGACAAAACCGCTCAGAGCTTTGGGAATCGTATGCGACTGACCATAAGTGAGCCGGAAATCGCGAACAACAGTACCATCGGATGAAGCGTGAAGCCAGCAAACATGACCTGTCCAAACCAGAGGGACTCGCCCAATGCGCCCTGTGAGGCAGCCCCGACCATCAACATTACCAGCAGCAGCGACGTTGGGATAGGGGTTCCCTCGAAGTACTTCACTTTGCCTCCGCCGTCAGACAGCGCCTCGGCCGTAATGTTGTAGCGCGCCAAGCGAGATACTCCGCATGCAACAAAATAGGCCAAGACAATACGGTCGTATAAGCCCTGCATGCCGCAACCGTACCCAATCACGGCTGGGGCTACGCCGAAGGAGATGACATCAGCGAGAGAGTCAAGCTCACGACCAATTGCAGAAGTCTTCTGTCGCCACCGTGCAATCCGTCCATCCAGGACATCGAAGACTAAAGCGGCAAAGACCATCCCGCCCGCAAAGTAGACATGCCTGACGTCGGTCGTTTGTAGGTACGTCAGCATAGAAAACAATGCCCCCGTGCCGCAAACCGCGTTTGCTAGTGTGAACCAGTCGGCAAGATGGAACTCTCGAATCATGGAGAAGGGGTTATGCGGTCTATGTATCATCATGGCGGAAAGAATAACCTGACTGAACCCTCTGGAATATATACAAACCTACTTCTTGATACTCATGTGATTAACCACGCTGCTTACTCCGTTGGTGCCCTTGGCGACATCCACCGCATGTGTCATTTGGACTGCGTTATCGACGAATCCACTTAGCTGAACTTCACCTTTTCTAGTGGTAACCGACACGTCCATGCTCTTCATCACCGGGTCAGCAAGCAGCGCCGACTTGACCTGCGTGGTGATGACACTATCGTCAATCTTATTGCCGACTGACTGTTTGCCTTCTTTCAGGCTAAGCTGGTTGTCCAAAGCTTTGACTCCCTCGATGCCCTTCGCCACCGTGATAATGAGATCGATCTGGGCTTGATTGTCGGCGAAGCCACTCAACATCACCTCGCCCTTGCGTGTCTTGACTTTTATATCAAGGCTTTTGACATCTACATTCGATGTCAACGCGGTTCTGACTTTGGTAGTAATCACTGAATCATCGACCTCGGTGCCGATTGTTGTGGATGGAGCGGTACCGCTCATGCCCTGTTGATTATTACAGCCGGACAAGAGAGCAAGTAATGTGCACACAGCGATTGCGCCGATGCAGGCAAAGCGATTCGAGAGCGTAATCATGATTTGTCCAGTACTAAAGCGAAAGGAATTACAACGAATAAACTGGACTTTGCTCCTTTATGCGTTGCCGCTCTGTACGCTAACGAACGGAGAGAGGAAGAAGCATAACCATCCGGATGCTTGGTAGAGTACGAATCTTCAAGCATTGCATATTGTCTTATTACATGTACTTGATTGGTCCTTACTCTGATCATTCCCTTGATATGCTTCAGCTCTTCAAGCACTTTCCATAAACCAAATCCTCTGGAACTAGTTAACGAAGATGAGCGGCCTTTGCCAAAGCATTCGAGTACAGCATCAAAATATATGGAGTCATCTCAGTTTGATTTCGGTCCAGATGCGGGACAGCACGCGGCGCTGATGGCGATCCAGATCCCGCAACATTTCCAGGTGCGCCTGTTGCGCGCGGTCGGGAAACACCGCAGGTGTTGTACGCGATTACCGCTTAAGTTGACAATACCGTCCGTATTGCCAAACCAAAGTGACGATTGGCGATCCGATTTCTAAAAAGCCAACCAAATAGATTGGACGCTACCCAAAAACTCTCGCGCATGTTTCTGCATGAGTCCGGGACGTACGGCCCGCCTGCCGGATGGTAAACTTCGCTAACCCTTTCATCAGGAACCAAACCATGGCCCATCTGTTTGAACCACTCAAGCTGCGTGACATCGTCCTGCCCAACCGTATCGGCATCCCGCCCATGTGCCAATACGCGGCGCGCGACGGTATGGCGGCGGACTGGCATTTCGTGCATTACGGCAGCCGCGCTGTTGGTGGCGCTGCACTGATGATCATTGAGGCAACGGCGGTGGCGCCCGAGGGGCGGATCAGCCTAGGCGATCTCGGCATCTGGGACGACAAGCAGATCGAGCCGCTGGCGCGCATCGCGCGCTTCTCTAAAGGGCAGGGTTGCGTGGCCGCCATACAGTTGGCTCATGCTGGACGTAAGGCCAGCGTCGGACTGGGTTGGCAGGCGCAGGGCACGCTGAGCGAGAAGGACGGTGGCTGGGCGGTCGTCGGGCCATCGCCCGTGCCCTTCGGCGAAAGCTATGCTGTGCCGCATGAACTCGACAAGGCCGATATCCGCCATGTGATCGCCCAGTTTGCGGCCGGCGCTCGCCGTGCGCGCGAAGCCGGTTTCCAGACAGTAGAGATACATGCGGCGCACGGCTACCTGCTGCACCAGTTCCTGTCGCCGCTTTCCAACCGCCGTACGGATGACTTCGGCGGTAGCTTCGAGAATCGTACCCGCCTGGTGCAGGAAGTAGTCTCTGCGGTCCGCGCAGAATGGCCGGAGCGACTCCCCCTGCTGATCCGCCTGTCGGCCACCGACTGGGTCGACGGCGGCTGGAACGCGGACGAAACGGTCGAGCTGTGCCGCGCACTGAATAGGCTCGGTGTCGACTTGGTGGACGTCTCATCCGCTGGTCTAGTGCCGACGGCAAAAATCCCCGCTGGCCCCGGATTTCAGACCGAGTTCGCCGCACGGGTGCGCCACGAAGCCGGCATCGCCGCAGCCGCTGTCGGCCTGATCACCTCGCCGGCGCAAGCCGATCACATCGTCCGCACCGGACAAGCCGATATGGTGCTTCTCGGCCGTGAAATCCTGCGTAACCCCTACTGGCCTCTAGGTGCTGCCCAGGCACTGGGGCAGGCGGTGTCTTGGCCACTACAATATCTACGCGCTGCACCGTCGGGTTCGACAGGGCGCTAAGCGCACCTGCCATTTCCCGCTCGGCATACGCAAAACTTAAGGAATCAGTCAGGCTGGCCAGCGAAGGATTCAGAAGACCCTGGAAGATGAAACAAGGGAATAAGAGTCCTTGCTATACGACGCGCAGGACGGAATTGC
>JADGRN010000007.1 GCA_017880825.1 Methylophilaceae bacterium
AGGCTCGGCTCCCAGTTCAGCAGGAATGGGGTGAATCTGGCTGGCCGGGATGGCCACATGACTCAACCAGGCTTGCTCAGCCATCAGGCTGTTGCGGTCGGTATGATCACGCGGTAGACAACGCTCATCGCCGTAATAGATATGCCATTTCGACCAGTCTGTTTGCGCTTCGCACAGCAATCGATACACAGCGCGCGGCGTGTGGCCGCCAGCCAGTACGATTGAAAATTGGCCGCGCTCTGAAAGAGCCTGCGCCGCGCATTGCACGATGACGTCGCATGCCGTGTGCCATAAAGATGAGATGCTTTCGAAGTGTTTCCAGCGAATGTTTTGAATCTGCATGAGGGTGACTTCACATCTAATAATTGCCCAGCCGGACCTGGCCAAGCGCGCCGCCATTTTAACACAGCGGTTATCGCGCGCCGTCGTGGCCAGCTGCGATTGCCATGTTTTTCATGCGAGATTATTGTGTGACAACCCAGTGTTGCATTAACATATACGCCCACTCAAAAGGATATAAACATGATCATCAAAGACAACGAGATTGCTGATATCTCCACACCAACCGGGGACATGCGCCTGCATATATTCCGCCCTGCAGCGCCGGGACGCTATCCTGGCATCCTGATGTTCTCCGAAATCTTCCAGGTGACAGGCCCTATCCGCCGCACGGCAGCGATGCTTGCCGGCCATGGTTTTGTGGTCGCCTGCCCGGAGATTTATCACGAGCTGGAGCCCGTAGGAACGGTGCTCGCCTACGATGAGAACGGGACAACTCGCGGCAATGCGCACAAGATTGAGAAAGAAATTTCTGCCTACGATAGCGATGCCCGTGCTGTGCTCGATTACCTCAAGACCCTGGACTACTGCACCGGACGCCTCGGCGTCATGGGTATTTGTATCGGCGGGCATCTCGCTTTCCGCGCCGCCATGAATCCGGATGTGCTGGCGACGACCTGCTTCTACGCGACGGATATCCATAAAAGAAGCCTGGGTAAGGGGATGAGCGACAACTCTCTGGATAGAGCCGGAGAAATTAAAGGCGAACTGCTGCACATTTGGGGACGTCAGGATCCCCATATCCCGCTCGAAGGCCGCAATCTGGTCAAGGCTCGCCTTGAAGAAGTAGGCGCTCGATTTACCTGGCATGAGATCAACGGTCAGCACGCCTTCATGCGTGATGAAGGCCCACGCTACGATCCTGCGCTAGCTTTGCAATGCTGGGGCTTGCTGCTGGAATTATTTCATCGGCGCTTGGGGTGGGGTGATCTCAATGTGGAATCAGACGGAACTAAAGCCGAGAGCCGCCACTAGCAATATCGAATGGCGCAGGCAGGGTCTGGCCGCTTTGCTGGTTGCCTGCCTGCGTTTTGCATGAATTTTGCTGCCTTTGCGCTATAATTTCAGGTTTGTTCTAATACCCATCACTCTACACAATAGGAGGATGGCTCGTCATCCTCATCAAGGAAAAATGCAATGAAACTAGCAATGATTGGCTTGGGCAAAATGGGCGGCAACATGGCAACCCGCTTGTTACAGAGTGGGATTAAAGTTGTCGGTTACGACCGTAATACGGATGCCGTTAATGAACTTGTAAAGAACGATGGCATGATAGCTGCCAGCTCCGTAGCGGACGCTGTTGCCAAGCTGGAAGGGCAGCGCATTGTCTGGCTGATGCTGCCAAGCGGCACAGTCACAGAAAACCAGATTCAGGAATTGGCACCCATGCTCAACAAGGGCGACATCATCATCGATGGTGGCAATTCAAATTACAAACATAGCCAACGCCAAGGCGCCTGGCTGGCTGAGCGTGGCATTGGCTTTATGGATGCGGGCACCTCTGGCGGCATCTGGGGCATGGAAAACGGCTACTGCTTGATGGTAGGCGCCACCCCGGAAGTGGCAAAAGTGATGGAGCCCGTGTTAAAATCCTTGGCGCCTGCAGCAGACCGCGGCTGGGCACACGTTGGACCAGTTGGTTCCGGCCACTTCACCAAGATGATACACAACGGCATTGAATACGGCATGATGCAGGCGATGGCCGAAGGCCTGGATTTGTTGAAGGGCAAAAAGGAATTCAAGCTTGATCTGGCGCAAATCACCGAGCTATGGCGCCACAGCTCGGTAGTGCGCAGCTGGCTGCTGGATCTGACCGCAGATGCACTGAAGAATGACCAGGAGTTAAGGGATGTCGCGCCTTATGTTGCAGACTCTGGCGAAGGGCGCTGGACCGTGGTAGAAGCAGTAGAACAAGGCGTGGCAGCGCCGGTGCTGACAATCGCTTTGCAAATGCGCTTTACCAGCCAGGACGATCACGGCTACAGCTATAGACTGCTGTCGATGATGCGCAACGCCTTTGGTGGCCACGTCGTTAAATCAGCAGGTGGAAATTAACTGTCTGCGGCCTTAAAAGCTTTTACCAGCGCCGCGGATAGCTTAAAATCATAATTGCTGAAAAGCGCGCCGCAAGGATGCGCCAAAATTATTAAAACCCATAAAATTTTGAAAGCCATAAAATCATGAACCCTCTAGACCCCTGCACTCTGGTCATTATCGGTGCTACTGGCAACCTGTCCCGCGTCAAATTGATGCCGGGGCTTTTTCGCTTGGAGCTCGCTGGCAGATTACCGGAAAAAATGGTGATTCTTTCAATCTATCGCAGCCCTTTCAGCCGTGCAGAATGGCAGAAAGAAATCAAAGGCATGCTGGAAGCCAAGTTCCCCGAGGGCCTGGACAAGGAGGCTTTAACGCGCTTCATGAACCGCACGCGCTATCATGGCCACGGCAACCCGCCGGATGATGCCACCTCCTACGAGCGTTTGAGAGATACCTTATCCGACACCAAAATTTACCCGAGCAATATCGTGTTCTTCCTGTCGATTCGTCCTTCTGATTTCTCCAACGTTGTGGATAGCCTTGCTGGCGTTGGTCTACTGAAAGAGGATAAAGGCTGGCGCAATGTAGTGGTTGAAAAACCTTTTGGCACCGATTTAGTAAGCTCGCAACAGCTGCAGAAGGCCTTATCCAAGCACCTCACCGAAAAACAAACCTATCGCATTGATCACTATCTGGGCAAAGGTACCGTGCAAAACATCATGGTGCTGCGCTTTGCCAACATGCTGCTGGAACCGATCTGGAACCATCATTGCATTGACTATGTGCAGGTCATGCATTCTGAAACTTTGGGCGTCGGCGATCGTACCAAGTTTTACGAGAGTACCGGCGCGCTACGCGACATGATACAAAGCCATTTGCTGCAAATGGTGGCATTGGTGGCCATGGAAGCACCAGCCAATATGGACGCCGAAAGCCTGCGGGATGAAAAGGTGAAAGTGCTTAAAGCTATCCGCCCTGTTGCACCGGACGACGTATCTTCACAGGCTTTTCGTGCCCAGTACGCCAAAGGCATCATTGATGGCAAGCCCGTCCCGGGTTACAAGGAAGAGCCTGGTGTGGCGCCGGATAGCGTCACCGAGACCTATGCCGCGCTCAAGTTATATGTGGATAACTGGCGCTGGGCAGGCGTTCCATTCTATATAAGCACCGGCAAACGCCTGGCTGAAGGTAGTTCGGCGATTATGATCCGCTTTAAAAATCCGCCGCAGGATTTATTGCGCACACGCTGCGGTAAAGCCTCACCACCCAACTGGATCATGCTCGGCATACAACCTGACGACTGCGTGAAGATGGAATTGCAGGTAAAAGTGCCCGGCCTGGACTTGGCTACGCGCACCATGAGCCTGGACGCCAACTACAAAAATGAAGATGACGTGGATTATGACGCCTACGAAAGTTTGTTACTGGATGTGATTGCAGACAACCAGTCGCTATTCCTGCGCATGGATGAGGTGGAATGGGCCTGGCGCGTGGTTGACCCCATCATCAAGGATTGGGCTGCAGATCGCAGACCTATCCCTCAATATGAGGCCGGCAGCAAGGGACCTAAGGGCACCTATAAACTGTTTGATCGGCCAGATCAGTTCTGGCGTTATTCACTGGAAAAAGGCGGCGCGGACGTAGAGCCGTTTTAACTGGTGAAATTCTCTTTGACTCCTCATTCCGCTATATCCCGGGGTGAGGAGTTTTGGTTTTTGGCTGGCCTAAATCTCATCCCCACAAATTTTCTGCACGCTCTATAATGCGCTCTCGTTTTCAATCACTTATCACACAAAACAATGAGCATTAAATCCGACAAATGGATACGCCGCATGGCCGAAAGCCACAGCATGATCGAGCCTTTCGAGCCGGGACAAGTCAACCAGGCCAACGGCCAAAGACTGGTGTCCTACGGCACTTCGAGTTATGGCTACGATATCCGCTGCTCCAGCGAATTCAAGCTGTTTACCAACATCAACAGCACCATTGTCGACCCGAAGAATTTCGACCCGAACTCCTTCGTTGAAGTGAATGCCGATCACTGCATCATCCCGCCGAATTCCTTTGCCTTGGCACGCACCGTGGAATATTTCCGCATCCCGCGTAATGTACTGACTATCTGCCTCGGAAAATCGACCTATGCGCGTTGCGGCATCATCGTCAACGTCACCCCGTTCGAGCCGGAGTGGGAAGGCTATGTGACGCTGGAGTTCAGCAACACCACCCCGCTACCGGCCAAAATCTATGCCAACGAAGGCTGCGCACAGGTACTGTTCTTCGAAGCGGATGATGATGATGTGTGCGAAACTTCCTACAAAGACCGTGGCGGCAAATATCAGGGTCAGGTTGGCGTCACTCTACCCAAGATTTAACACTACGGATTTGATAGCTACAGATTTAATGCCAAAGCCATTGTCTCGCTACAAGTTCGTGCTATATTTCGCCCCTTGTATTTTTGCAAGCAGCAACTCGTTATAGGCAACCTTCAGGAGGCCTCCATGAAATTCCGTTTCCCCGTAGTCATCATTGACGAAGATTTCCGCTCCGAAAACACCTCGGGGCTGGGCATCCGTGTGCTGGCCAAAGCCATCGAAGATGAAGGCGTTGAGGTTCTTGGCGTCACCAGCTATGGCGACCTGACTTCTTTTGCGCAACAGCAAAGCCGAGCATCGGCCTTCATACTGTCGATTGATGATGAGGAGTTTGTTGAAGGCTCGCAGGATGCGCTGGATAACCTGCGCAAGTTCGTCGATGAAATCCGTTTCCGCAACGATGAAATCCCGATTTTCCTGTACGGCGAAACGCGTACTTCGCGCCATATCCCGAATGAGATCCTGCGTGAACTCAACGGCTTTATTCACATGTTTGAAGATACGCCGGAGTTCATTGCGCGCTATATCTTGCGCGAGGCCCGCACCTATCTTGATTCGCTGCCGCCACCCTTCTTCCGGGCACTGGTTCACTACGCGGCAGATGGCTCCTACTCCTGGCACTGCCCTGGCCACTCGGGTGGCGTAGCGTTCCTCAAATCCCCTGTCGGCCAGATGTTCCACCAGTTTTTTGGTGAAAATATGCTGCGCGCCGATGTCTGTAACGCGGTGGATGAACTCGGCCAACTGCTTGACCACACCGGCCCGGTAGCGGCATCTGAGCGTAACGCGGCGCGCATCTTCAATTGCGACCATTTATACTTCGTCACCAACGGTACTTCGACTTCCAACAAGATTGTGTGGAACTCCACCGTGGCGCCGGGCGACATTGTGGTGGTCGACCGCAACTGCCATAAGTCCGTGCTGCATTCCATCATCATCACCGGTGCCATCCCGGTATTTTTGATGCCTACGCGCAATCACTTCGGCATTATCGGCCCTATCCCGCTGAGTGAATTCAAGCCCGGCAATATTCAGAAAAAAATCCAGGCTAATCCGTTCGCGCGCGGCGTGAAATCCAAGCCACGTGTGCTGACCATTACCCAAAGTACCTATGATGGCATCATCTACAACGTAGAGACCATCAAGACCATGCTGGATGGACATATCGACACATTGCATTTCGACGAAGCCTGGCTGCCGCATGCCACCTTTCACGATTTCTATGGCGACTATCACGCCATCGGCGCTGATCGCCCGCGTTGCAAGGAATCCATGGTGTTCTCCACGCAATCTACGCACAAGCTTTTGGCAGGTCTAAGCCAGGCTTCGCAGATTCTGGTACAGGACGCAGAAAACAATCAACTGGATCGCGATGTGTTCAACGAAGCTTATCTGATGCACACCTCCACCAGCCCGCAATATTCGATTATTGCCAGCTGCGACGTGGCTGCCGCGATGATGGAACCGCCGGGTGGTAAGGCATTGGTGGAAGAATCCATCATGGAAGCACTGGATTTCCGCCGTGCCATGCGCAAAGTGGATGCGGAATGGGGCGCGGACTGGTGGTTCAAGGTATGGGGCCCGGATTACTTGGCGGAAGAAGGCATAGGCGAGCGCGATGACTGGATGCTGAAGGCGGGCGAACGTTGGCATGGATTCAGTGATCTCGCGCCGGAATTCAACATGCTGGACCCGATCAAGGCTACTGTGATCACACCTGGACTGGACGTCGACGGCGATTTTTCCGACGAGTTTGGCATCCCTGCCGCGATTGTCACCAAATATCTGGCTGAGCATGGCGTCATCGTGGAAAAAACCGGCCTTTACTCCTTCTTCATCATGTTCACCATCGGTATTACCAAAGGCCGCTGGAATACGCTGGTGACTGCACTGCAACAGTTCAAGGACGATTACGACAAGAATCAGCCGCTGTGGCGCGTGCTGCCTGAATTTGTCATCAAATATCCACGTTACGAGAAAATTGGCCTGCGCGACCTGTGCGATCAAATTCATGGCGTTTACAAAGCCAACGATATCGCACGCCTGACTACCGAAATGTATTTGTCCGACATGATTCCGGCGATGAAGCCGGCAGATGCATTCGCCAGGATGGCACACCGCGAGATTGACCGCGTGCCAATTGACGATCTGGAAGGCCGCATTACGGCAGTGCTATTAACACCTTACCCACCGGGCATTCCGTTGCTGATTCCCGGTGAGCAGTTCAACCTTACCATCGTTAACTACCTGCGTTTTGCGCGCGACTTCAATGCGCGCTTCCCCGGCTTTGAAACTGATATTCACGGCCTGGTTGAAAAAGAAGTTGATGGCCGGTCTGTATATTATGTCGACTGCGTTGCTTGAGGCTGCGACAGACTTATTTACGCTGATAGATTAAATAGGCAAATCTCAGGCCTTCTAGGCTGGTGTGCTGCTCACGAGCAATCTCCTGCCACGCAGCCTGATCAAATTCCGGGAAAAACGCATCGCCTTCAAACTCTGCATCTATCGCGGTGATATAAAGTCTATCTGCGAATTGCAAGGCCTCGCGATACAATTCTGTACCGCCAATCAGAAATACTTCCGCATCTCCGTCGCATAGGGCGATGGCGCGGGACAATGAAGCCGCGACTAAAGCGCCAGGCACATGGTAATCCGGGTTGCGCGTCACGATTACCGTGGTGCGATCCGGCAATAGTCGGTTAAGCGACTCGTAGGTTTTTCGGCCCATGATAATATGATGACCTGTCGTTAGCGCTCGGAAGCGTTTGAGATCCTCTGGTAAGTGCCAAGGCAACGTATTATTCAGGCCAATCACACGATTGCGCGCAATGGCGGCGATAAGGGATATACAAGACATGGAACTAATTATACTTGGGCTGAAGGCATAGCGGATTGCGCATCGCATACCCAAAATCATTTCTCAAACTACTGCTGATTGGTTTTGCATTGGCCATGCTACCGCTGCTGTTCGCTTTCGGTAACGCCGCGCTCTATCTCGATCGACTGGCCGAACAAAGCCGTAAGGCGGTGACACAGGCAGTGCAGGCGACACGGGCAAGCCGGGGGCTGGTGGAGCAGCTCACGCTGATGGAACGTAGCGCGCGCCAGTTTTTCGTGTTGCATGACAATCTGCTGCTGGATAATTACAGCCACTCGCATAACAAATTTTCACAGACCGTCACCGAGCTAGCCGCATTGCCGCTGGATCAGGGGCAGCGCCGCGAGCTGGAAATGCTGTCGGCACGCGAAACTGCACTCTACAAAAATATTTCCGTTATCACTCCAGAAAATGTCGATCCTCAATCTGTCATATCTGAATTTGTCGAACTTTCTGACCAAGCGCAGAATATTCTTGCCGAAAACAACCGATTGATTGATCGCGAATCAGCGATTCTGGCCGAATCTGCCGAGCGCACACAGCACATGCTATTGTGGCAGACCTTGACGCTGGTGCCGGTGGCATTGCTGATTGCGCTTGTCATCACTTTTCTTGTGGCACAACCGATTCGCCGCATGGACGCCGCTATACGCCGCTTGGGTGAAGGCCAGTACGGCGAGACCATCACTATTGACGGGCCCGGTGATTTGCGGACTTTGGGTGAACGGCTGGATTGGCTACGAGC
The DNA here is from genome assembly GCA_017880825.1 of Methylophilaceae bacterium. Lineage (GTDB taxonomy): Bacteria > Pseudomonadota > Gammaproteobacteria > Burkholderiales > Methylophilaceae > JADGRN01. The sequence goes on from JADGRN010000007.1 coordinate 8,375, forward strand.
CCAGTTGCAGCAACTGGAACAACAAAAACAACGATTTTTACGCCACGTGTCGCATGAGCTTAAAACCCCCCTTACCGCCATTCGCGAGGGTAGTGAATTACTCCATGACGAAGTAGGCGGGCCGCTTACGCCACAGCAAAAAGAAATTGCGGGCATCCTGCGTGAAAGCAGTTTACGCCTGCAAAAAATGATAGAAAACTTGCTCAATTACTCAGCCGTACAATTTCAGAAACCTGAACTGAAAACCGAAAATATCGTGCTGGAAAATCTGCTAGAACAAGTCCTGGCAAACTACGCACTAACCTTAATCAGCAAACAAATTGAAATCCAACGTGACTTGCAACCGCTACAGATGAAGGGAGACCAGGAAAAACTGCACACAGTGCTGGATAATTTGCTGTCTAATGCCATCAAATTTACGCCACAGTCGGGCCATATCTGCATCAGTATCCGTCAGCAAGGACCAAACGTTTTGCTTGAAGTGCATGACAGCGGCCCTGGCGTAGCCATAGATGATCGTGCCAAGTTATTCGACCCGTTTTACCGCGGCGATGGCCCCTATGAAAGCCTGGTGAGTGGTAGCGGTTTGGGACTCTCCATCGCCCAAGAATATGTTGAGGCGCATGGCGGGAAAATTGCACTGCAATCATCTGAACGCGGCGCCCATTTCAGTATCACCCTACCTTTGGAACCACTGCCGGTATGAAAAATAGCTTATTTCTAACTTTAATATGTGCATTTCTGTTGCTGAGTGCCTGCGCGCAAATACCCAAAAACACCTGCCCGGAAACCAGCAAGAATAGCTGTCCTGAAATTCCCAAGAATAGCTGTCCTGAAACTCCCAGGAATAGCTGTCCCGAAACTCCCAAAAATAGCAGCACGCGCATCTTCGATAATCAGCATGCGACAGGCAGCGAGCTTCTGGACTACGCATTACGTTACAGTCAACTTTCTGCTGAAGCGCAGAAAAAGGAGGTCGCCCAGCTGACCCAGGCATTAGCTGCCGGCAAGGCCAATACGAATATCCGTATGAAAGCCGCCTTGGTTTACGGATTACCTGCCAGCCGCTTCCGCGATCAGGCCAAATCGCAGCTATTACTTGAAGACCTGCTGCACGAAAAGGCCCTAGACAGTGACACTAAAGCCTTGGCAACCATATTGCAGGATTTCCTGGATGAAAACGCCAAACTGTTGCAGAAGAATAAAGATGAGCAGAAACGTGCTGATGGCTTGCAGCAGAAGCTCGATGAACTAAAAAACATCGAAAAAACCATGGGTGAACGCGACCAGGGAGTACGCAAATGAGTGCTGCCGATCACAAAATTCTCATCGTCGATGACGACCATGACATTCTCAAACTGCTCGGTATGCGGCTCAAGGCTGCGGGCTATGAAGTGATTGCCACTCAAAGCGGCGAACAGGCATTGGGTCAAATGGCGGTCTCACGACCATCGCTGGTTATCAGTGATTTACGCATGCCGGGCATGGACGGCATGGCTTTATTCGACGCCATCCACCAGGCCGACTCGTCTTTACCGGTGATTCTGCTGACAGCGCACGGATCGATTCCCGATGCGGTAGATGCTACCCGTCGTGGTGTTTTCGGTTTTCTCACCAAGCCGTTTGACGGCAAATTACTATTGCAGCAGGTGGAAAGTGCGTTGCGCATAGCCACAGGCAACAACATGACGGAAGGCTCCGGTGCAGATAACGATTGGCGTGCAGCCATCATCACACGCAGCCCTCAAATGGAAACCCTGTTAGGTCAGGCTAAGCTGGTTGCCGCGTCTGACGCCAGTGTCTTCATCCAGGGTGAAAGCGGCAGTGGCAAGGAACTGCTGGCGCGCGCTATCCATCTTGCCAGCCCACGACATGCTCAGCCTTTTGTTGCCATCAATTGCGGAGCCATTCCTGAAGCTTTGCTCGAATCCGAATTGTTTGGCCACAGCAAAGGCGCTTTTACCGGCGCGGTGCGCGACCATACCGGTTTGTTCCAGAGCGCGCAAGGCGGCACTTTGTTTCTTGATGAAATCGGCGATATGCCTTTGCCGCTGCAGGTTAAGCTGCTGCGCTCGTTGCAGGAACGCACTATTCGTCCGGTAGGCTCCAATACCAATATTCCGATTGATGTACGCGTCATCTCCGCCACCCACCGTAATCTGGCCGAAGAAATGAAGGCCGGACGCTTTCGTGAAGACCTGTATTACCGTATTAACGTGGTTGGACTGGAAATTCCTGCGCTTGCTGCACGGCGCGAGGATATCCCCTTATTGGCTTCGAGTTTCCTCGCGGTGCTTAATGAAAAATATGGTAAAAAGCTCAACAGCTTTGCTCCCGAGGCAATGGAGTTGTTGATTGCCGCGCCCTGGCCTGGCAACGTGCGGCAGCTACAGAATATCGTCGAACAGACCGTGGTGCTGTCCACCACTTCGTTGATACCGGCAACGTTAGTACAAAAAGCATTGCAGGATGATATAGGCGGTATCGTGGCATTCGAAACTGCACGCAAGAATTTCGAGCGAGACTATCTAATCAAGCTGCTCAAGGCTACCAGCGGTAACGTCACCCAGGCTGCAAGGCTGGCGCAGCGCAACCGCACCGAGTTTTACAAATTGCTGCAACGGCACCAGCTTACCCCAGCATTGTTCAAGGAAAATAACTCAACGAGCTGATGTCGTAAGCGGACGACAGATAAATCTATTGTATTTCATATAGTTAGAAAATCCCCCTGCGTTTTCGTCTCCATTCAGAGACACTTCATACCAGACCAAAATCTCCTAAAATTATATAAGTAATTGTTTTATTTATATTAAATGTAATTGGCATGGCCCTTGCTGTTGTATCGATGTACTTTTTATCAACATCAAGGATTTCCAATCATGCAAAAACATTTACTGAAAAATAAAACCATACGAATTCGTACTGCGGCTTCAATTGCTGCTTTAGCGATTTCATGCGCCAGCTTTCAAGTATTGGCCACCGGTACCGAAAATGATGTCGAGCAAACGCCACTACAATCCGAATTCAAAAAACTGGATATCAATCAGGATGGTAAACTCGCGCGCGAAGAAGCGGCTCAGGACAAAGACTTGCTGAGCAAATTCGCTCAAGCCGATAGCAACAAGGACGGCGTTCTGGATGCCAAAGAATATGGCGATTTCAAAAGCGCAGCTCAGCAAAAGCGCGTTGGCACTTTCCTCGATGACAGCACGGTAACGGCCAAGGTCAAAGCCGAACTGCTCAAAGATGTCGGCATGAAGGGTTTGGAAATCAGTGTGGAAACTCACACGGGCCAGGTCATTCTAAGTGGCTTTGTCGAAACCGATCAGCAGATTCACCGCGCCGTTGAGATTGCTTCAGGCGTACGCGGTGTTCAGTCCATCAAGAACAGTCTTGTGGTGAAAGGGTAAGCACCCAAGAGGAGCTTCAGTATGAAAAAAATGAAAGGTTTGATACTGAGTGCTGTAGCGGCAGTAATCACAGGCACCATACCAGCGCATGCTGCCGACGTCGGAGTTTCTGCCAGCGTCGGTCAGCCTGGTTTCTATGGCCGTATTGATATCGGTGATTATTCACAGCCGACCCTGATTTATCGTGAGCCTATCGTCATCCAGCGTCCAGTGGGCGTGGTATATGAGCCGCTATATCTGCGCCTGCCTCCGGGCCAGACAAAAAAATGGGCCCATTACTGCAGCAATTATAACGCTTGTGGTCGGCCGGTCTATTTTGTGCAGGACCGCTGGTACAACGACGTCTACGTTCCCCGCTACCACGAGCATCATGCTGAAGGCTATGGCAGAGGCGATGACGGCGATCATGATCATGGAAGAGGCCATGGTGATTGGCACGAAGGTCACGGCAGAAGTCATTAAAGCGCCATCAATATTGCATCATTATTAAATAATAGATTGATTCAGCGAGGAGAAAATCATGCCTATGAACATTTTACGAAAAACACACCCAATGGTACTGATCGCGGCCATTGCGCTGACTATTTTCAGTGTGCTGGGTAGTGCAGCAATTACTGGACTGATTCCCAGTGCGCATTCAGAAAAGACTGATATGGCACAACTGTCAGTAGCGAATGGTAGCGAATCTTCCACTGCGGCTTCCGCAAACGAGCAGATAAAAAATGCCCATCGTAATGACAGTTTTAAGAGCCGTGTTGAGCCATCGGCTAGCGGCAAAGCCGCTGCATGCTCCAACTGCGGCGTGATTATATCCATACGCGCAGTTGAACATGAAGGTGAAGGCAGCGGACTTGGCATGATTGCTGGGGTGTTGCTGGTGGCTTACTGGGTAATCAAGTCGGCAGTGGTAATGGTAATACACTCATGACCGTGCTTGGGGCCGGTGGCGGTGCTTATGCAGGCCACACTATCGAGAAAAAAGTGAAAATGAAAACAGCTTATGTAATTAAAGTGCATATGACTGATGGCAGCTATCGCACAGTCACCCAATACACCCGCCCCGGCCATGTCGTAGGCGACCACGTCAAAGTCAACAGTAGCCAACTGATCAGCGCCTAGCTTTTACGCTTTGTTTCATTTCCGTTTTTAGAGTGGGCCTCCATCTCCCCGTGAAGGTTCGCTCTTTTTATTTCCAGACCTGCCATTTGGCAAGCATTGTGGTTACATTGTTAGAGCTAGTAAAGCTAGACAGCAACCGGTGCTTTTATGGCGGGTAGCGGATCGTAATTATCCAAGATGAAATCTTCAAAGCTGAAACCAAAAATGTCTTTCACCTCAGGGTTGATACGCATGATAGGTAACTGACGAGGGGCGCGCGACAATTGCTCGTGCGCTTGCTCGAGATGATTGAGATAAAGATGAGCATCACCCAGCGTATGCACAAAATCGCCCAGCTTCAATCCACAGACTTGCGCCACCATCATGGTGAGCAAGGCATAGGAGGCGATATTGAACGGCACGCCGAGGAAGATGTCGGCACTGCGCTGATAGAGTTGGCAAGAAAGCCTGCCGTCTGCCACGTAAAACTGAAAAAACGCATGCCATGGCGGAAGCTTCATCTGGTCGACATCGGCCACATTCCAAGCCGAGACAATCAGACGGCGCGAGTCCGGATTGTTCTTGATTGCACTCACGACCTGAGCAATCTGGTCGATATGCGTGCCGTCCGGCTTCGGCCAGTTGCGCCACTGGTAACCATAGACCGGGCCCAGGTTGCCGTTTTCGTCCGCCCATTCATTCCAGATGGTGATGCCGTTTTCCTTGAGGTAAGCGACGTTGGTGCTGCCCTGCAAAAACCAGAGGAGCTCGTGGATGATGGATTTGAGATGGACTTTCTTGGTGGTCAGCAGCGGGAAACCCCCTGCTAAATTGAAACGCATCTGGTAGCCGAAGACCGACAGGGTGCCGGTGCCGGTGCGGTCTTCTTTCTTGTGGCCGTGCTCCAGCACGTGACGCATCAAGTCCTGGTAGACCTTCATAACAACATTTCTCTAGTGCGCATGGTCAACGATGAATTGCTTGATGGCAGCCACGTCGGTAGCCATCACCTCAAAGCGTTGCGGCAAATCTTCCAGGCCGACGAGATCAGCCGGACGCTCAGGTTTCTGGCCAAGGGCCTCCACAATCGCGTCTTCAAACTTGGCAGGTAAAGCGGTTTCCAGCACCACCATGGGGACATCCGGCTCGCGGTATTCGAGCGCCACCTTCAATCCGTCAGCAGTGTGTGTGTCAATAGTCACGCCATATTGCTCGTGCGCCCAGCGGATAGTCTGCATACGGTTGGCATGATTGCTGGAGCCAGAAACGAAACCATAGTTTGCCACCTTGGCGAAATAGCCACCTTCGTTGAGGTCAAAGGAGCCGCCTGTATCCACCTTGTTCCAAAGTTCACGCATTTTGGCGGCATCACGCTCAACCAGATCGAACACAAAACGCTCAAAGTTGGAGGCTTTACTGATGTCCATTGACGGGCTAGAGGTATGGTAAGTGCTCGCCGAGCCGCGTGGACGATAGACGCCAGTCTTGAAGAATTCGTCAAGCACGTCATTCTCGTTGGTGGCGACCACCAGCTTCTTCACCGGCAGGCCCATCATGCGCGCGATATGGCCGGCGCAGACATTACCAAAATTGCCTGACGGCACGGCAAAGCTGACCTGCTCACTGTTGCTCCTGGTGACGGCGAAGTAGCCTTTGAAGTAGTACACCACCTGCGCAGCAACGCGTGCCCAGTTGATGGAATTGACGGCGCCGATCTTGTGCTTGGCCTTGAAGGCAGAGTCGTTGGAAACAGCCTTGACGATGTCCTGCGCGTCGTCGAACACGCCTTTGACGGCGATGTTGAAAATGTTCGGGGCCTGCAGGCTGAACATCTGCGCGGTCTGGAAGCGGCTCATCTTCTGGTGCGGCGACAACATGAACACGCGGATGCCCTGCTTGCTGCGCATGGCGTATTCGGCAGCGGAGCCCGTGTCGCCCGAAGTCGCGCCGAGGATGTTGGTTTCCTGCCCGACTTTGGTCAATACGTACTCAAACAGGTTGCCGAGCAACTGCATGGCCATGTCCTTGAACGCCAGCGTCGGGCCGTTGGACAGCGACAGCAAATATAAATTGTTTTCCAGTTTCAGCGTAGGCGTAATGTCGGCGGCATTCTGACCTTTACGCGTATGGCAATACACTTCCTGCACATAGGTCTTGTCAACGATGGCCTTCAAATCAGCAGCTGGAATGTCGTCAATGAGACGTGACAGAATCGAATAGGCCAATTCGCGATAATTCATGCCACGCATCGCGTTCAAATCGGCATCGCTGAATTGCGGATAGCTTTCCGGCAGATAAAGGCCGCCGTCAGGGGCTAGGCCGCCGAGCAGAATTTCACTAAAACTGAGCGCAGGCGACTGGCCACGGGTGCTGATGTATTTCATTACTTGTTAAGTTCTTCCATGCGGATGCGCGTTACCTTGCCCGCAATGGCAGGCAGCGCTTCAATGGCGGCAATCGCCTGATCGATATTTTTCTCTACCGTGATATGGGTGAGAATGATGATGTCGGCTTCAGTCTCGTTGTCGGCCGGCTCCTTTTGCATCATGGCGTCGATGGAGATATTGCGGTCACCCAGAATCTTGGTCACATCGGCCAGTACGCCCGGTTTATCCAGCGCTCTCAGCCGCAGATAGTAGGCGCTGCGTACCTCGGACATCGGCAGAATACTCAGGTCGGAGAGCTGGTCAGGCTGGAACGCCAGATGCGGTACGCGCTGATGCGGATCCGCCGTCTGCATGCGCGTCACATCCACCAAGTCAGCCACCACTGCGCTCGCGGTAGGCTCGGCACCGGCACCGGCACCGTAGTACAGCGTTGGTCCGGCAGCGTCGCCCTTGACCACCACTGCATTCATAGCGCCGTTGACGTTGGCGATCAGACGCTTTTCCGGGATCAGCGTCGGGTGTACGCGCAGCTCGACGCCATTTTCGATGCGCTTGGTAATGCCCAATAATTTCACGCGGTATCCCAGCTCTTCTGCGTACCGGATGTCTTCGCGCGTGAGCTTGGTGATGCCTTCGGTATAAACTTTGTCGAACTGCATGGGAATGCCAAACCCCACTCCAGCCAGAATCATCAATTTATGCGCGGCATCAATACCTTCGACATCGAAAGTCGGGTCGGCTTCGGCATAGCCTAAACGTTGCGCTTCCCTCAGCGCATCGTCAAAGGCCATGCCCTTTTCGCGCATTTCGGTGAGAATAAAATTGGTGGTGCCATTGATAATGCCGGCAATCCACTCAATACGATTCGCAGACAGCCCCTCACGTACTGCCTTGATGATGGGAATGCCGCCGGCAACTGCGGCTTCGAATGCGACAATCACACCTTTTTTCTGTGCCGCAGCAAAGATTTCGTTGCCATGCAAGGCAAGCAGCGCCTTGTTGGCCGTCACCACATGCTTGCCATTTGCTATGGCTTTAAGCACCAGGTCCCGGGCAACAGTGGAGCCGCCGATCAACTCAACAACGATGTCGATATCGGGATCGGACACTACCGAAAATGCGTCATCGGTGACTTCCACCGCGCCTTGAGTGACTTGTTTTGCTAACTCAATGTTGCGATCCGCCACCTTGACAATCCGAATAGGACGCCCGGCGCGCCGGGTGATTTCTTCCTGGTTGCGCGTAAGCACAGTAAAGGTGCCGCCACCGACTGTGCCTATGCCGAGCAGGCCTACGTGTATGGGTTTCATGGGGTGAGTAACTTTCGTTTGGCTTATTTTGCTGCTTTTATTTTTTTGCGCCGTGGCGTTTACGATACTGTTCCAGAAACCTTGCGATACGCCCGATAGCCTCAGTGAGGTCATCCACATTGGGCAGGAACACTACACGGAAATGGTCCGGCGTCTTCCAGTTAAAGCCGCTGCCCTGCACCAGCAGGACCTTTTCTTCCAATAACAGGTCCAGAATGAATTGCTGATCATCAGTGATCGGATAAATTTTCGGGTTCAGGCGTGGGAATAAATACAGTGCCGCTGCGGGTTTCGTGCAAGTCACGCCAGGGATGTCGGTCAGCAGTTTATAGGCGAGATCGCGCTGCTTGCAGAGGCGCCCGGTCGGAGCCACCAAGTCATTAATACTCTGATACCCACCCAGCGCGGTCTGGATAGCCAGTTGTCCCGGCACATTGGCACACAGACGCATGGAGGCCAACATATTGAGGCCCTCGATGTAATCCTGTGCATGGCGCTTTTCGCCGGATACCACCATCCAGCCTGCCCGATAACCACAAGTGCGGTAGTTCTTCGATAGTCCATTAAATGTGACAAACAGTACATCATCCGCCAATGAGGCAATAGAGGTATGCGTGTTGCCGTCATACAGCACCTTGTCGTAAATCTCGTCAGCAAAAATTACCAGCTTGTGATGCCGCGCAATCTCAATGATTTTTTCCAGGATTTCTGCCGGATAGAGTGCGCCGGTCGGGTTATTGGGGTTGATAATCACGATACCGCGCGTGTTGGCGGTAATTTTGGCTTCGATGTCCTGCAAATCGGGTAGCCAGCCTGACTCTTCGTCACACACATAATGGCGTGGCGTGCCGCCTGCCAACGTAACCGCAGCAGTCCACAAGGGATAATCCGGCATCGGCACCAGAATCTGGTCGCCATTATTCAGCAGCGCCTGCATGGCCATTACGATCAGCTCCGAAACACCATTACCGATAATGATGTCATCGATATGTACGCCAGGAATCTTCTTCTGCTGGGTGTAGTGCATGATGGCCTTGCGTGCCGCGAACAAGCCCTTGGAATCGGTATAGCCTGAAGCCTGATCCATATTGTGGATCACATCCTGCAGGATTTCCTCAGGCGCTTCAAAGCCGAACGATGCAGGGTTGCCGATATTCAGCTTGATGATGCGATGGCCTTCTTCTTCCATCTGCCGCGCGCGCGCCAGCACCGGGCCACGAATATCGTAGCAAACATTATTAAGCTTGGAAGATTTCAGTATAGGTTGCACGGTGTGGATTTCGCGTTTGAAAACGCGCAGTTGTTTCAAACTCCAATTCTACCTTGCCGCTGACACTCCGGGCAATGCAAAGTGCGGCGGGCCTGCCAGTTAATGTCAGGCATGCCCCGCTTTGCACTGCCCTTAGTTAAACTGATGCAGTATCATCACTACAAATCCAACCAGCGAATTGCTTTATACCTATACCACCTTATGAACCTGCATCTGACTACCTCCGAAGGAAACTACCTGATTACCGGTTACGG
>JADGRN010000074.1 GCA_017880825.1 Methylophilaceae bacterium
CGCCGCCATGCGTAGCCCAGCGTGTATGGCCGATGCCTACCAGGCCAGTTAGATGCACTGCCTCAGCCTTGCTTTGCATCTCAGCCACACGGCCAACTGCACGCACGCGCTGGATTTGGTTGTTGCCGAGCACTGCAATGCCTGCCGAATCATAGCCGCGATACTCCAGACGGCTTAAGCCCTCAATCAGAATTGGGACGACATCACGTGTTGCTACTGCGCCTACTATTCCACACATTATTTCTTTGCCTTAACTGGCCGTTTCCAGCCCTTGATGATGGTTTGTCTGCCACGCGAGATAGTTAGTTCGCCAGCTGGAGCATTTTTAGTGATGGTGGAACCCGCACCGATGGTGGCACCGTCACCAATGGTCACGGGGGCGACCAGTTGCGTATCCGAACCGATAAAAGCGTTGTCGCCTATCACCGTGCGGTGTTTATTCGCCCCATCGTAGTTGCAGGTAATGGTGCCAGCGCCAATATTGACCTGCTTGCCCAGCGTGCTGTCACCGATATAGCTCAGATGATTGATGTTGCTGCCTGCGCCCACCTGACTATTCTTGATCTCCACAAAGTTGCCGATGTGGGCTTGTGCGCTTAATTCGGTGCCGGGACGCAGCCGTGCATAGGGGCCGATGCGGCAATCGTTGGCGATATTGACTTGATCCATGTGGCTAAAAGGCGCGACTACCGTGCCTGCGCCGATATTGCTGTCCTTGATTATACAATAGGCGCCAATGCGCACGCCGTCGGCCAGGGTCACCTTGCCTTCGAACACGCAGCCGACATCGATTTCCGCATCGCTGCCCGCGTGCAAATCGCCGCGCACATCAATCCTGAACGGGTCATGCAGCGTCACCCCCGCCTGCATCAAGCGTGTGGCGTAACGCAGCTGGTAAACACGCTCCAGGCCTGCCAGATCCTGCTTGGAATTAACGCCGGCTACCTGCGATTCGTCCTGTGTGATTTCCGCTGATACTGGGACGCCATCCTGCACCGCCATGGCGACAATGTCGGTCAAGTAATATTCACGCTGCTGGTTGTCGTTGCCCAGACGTTTCAGCCATGTGGCAAGGTGGCTATTGCCAACGGCCATGATGCCGGTATTCACCTCGTTGATGGAACGCTGCTGCTCGCTGGCGTCCTTGTGCTCCACAATGGCTTCTATCCCGGCGTTGGCATTTCGCACGATACGGCCATAACCGGTGGAATCGGCTTTGTTCACGGTGAGCAGGGCCAGTTGCTGCCCGGCCTTCTGCAACAGACCCTGGCAACTTTCCACGCTGACCAGAGGCACATCGCCTAACAGGATCAGCGTCGTCGCATCGCTATCCAGATGCGGCATGGCTTGCTGCAACGCATGGCCGGTACCGAGCTGCTCGGTCTGCTTGACCCAGATAATGCCCTGGTCTGCAATCGCCTCCGGCACCGCTTCGCCGCCATAGCCGTAGACCACAACGATCTTGGCCGGCTTGAGTTGGCGTGCACTATCGATCACATGGCCAAGCAGCGGCTTACCGGCAAGCTTGTGCAACACCTTGGGAAGCTGGCTGTACATGCGTGTGCCCTTGCCGGCGGCAAGGATAACGACATTGAGTAGGGTGGAAGGCATTATTTAATTGATTGTGCACACAAAAGGAAACATCTGAGCATTGTAAAGTATAAGTAAATGCTTTTATAACTCAAAAATGCCGGTGCAGGGCATCACCGCCGCTACCGTCCGCTGCGATAAAGCAAAAAAGGCAGCCACTGGCTGCCTTCAGCTAAATCATAGCATCTTGTATCAGTGCCTATTTTTGCGCAAACGCTCAATCGCCTGCAATTGCGCCACGGCTTCGGCCAGTTCGGCCTGGGCAAGCGCGTAATCGATTGCAGAACTTTTGTCCCTCATTGCTTCTTCTGCTGCACGCTTGGCTTCTTCCGCCTTGGCCTGATCCAGGTCTTTGCCGCGAATGGCCGTATCTGCCAGTACCGTGATCACCCCAGGCTGCACTTCCAGCATGCCGCCGGAGACGAAAATCAGCGTTTCTTCCGCTTGGTCCGGCACCTTGATGCGCAAGGCACCGGGCTTGATCGTGGTGATCATGGGCGCGTGTCGTGGATAAATGCCGACTTCACCCATTTTTGCCGGGGCGGCTACGAATTCAGCCAGCCCGGAAAAAATGGATTCTTCAGCACTCACCACATCGATATGTATTGTCATGGTCATATTCGCTTTTTTTCCGCCTTAGTTAAGGGTTTTGGCTTTTTCCACGGCTTCTTCGATACCGCCGACCATGTAGAACGCCTGTTCCGGCAGGTGATCGTATTCACCGGCCACAATGGCCTTGAAGCCCTTGATGGTGTCCTTCAGCGTCACATACTTGCCTGGAGAACCGGTAAACACTTCAGCCACATGGAACGGCTGTGACAGGAAGCGCTGAATCTTGCGCGCACGGCCCACGGCCAGCTTGTCTTCCGGGGACAGTTCGTCCATGCCCAGAATGGCGATGATGTCGCGCAGTTCCTTGTAGCGTTGCAGCGTTGCCTGCACCGAGCGCGCTACGGTGTAGTGCTCTTCGCCTACGACCAGCGGGTCAAGCTGGCGCGAGGTGGAATCCAGCGGATCGACGGCAGGGTAAATACCGAGTGAGGCAATGTCACGTGACAGCACCACGGTTGAATCCAAGTGCTGGAAGGTGGTTGCCGGGGATGGGTCAGTCAAGTCATCCGCAGGCACGTACACCGCTTGGATCGAGGTAATCGAACCCACCTTGGTGGAGGTGATACGCTCCTGCAGGCGGCCCATTTCGTCAGCCAGGGTAGGTTGGTAACCCACGGCGGAAGGCATACGGCCCAGCAGCGCGGATACTTCGGTACCGGCCAGCGTGTAACGATAGATGTTGTCAACGAAGAACAGGATGTCACGGCCTTCGTCGCGGAATTTTTCCGCCATGGTCAGGCCGGACAACGCCACGCGCAGACGGTTGCCCGGTGGTTCGTTCATCTGGCCGAACACCATGGCTACCTTGGATTCAGTCAGGTTATCCAGCTTGATGACACCGGCTTCAGCCATTTCGTGGTAGAAGTCGTTACCTTCACGGGTGCGCTCGCCGACACCGGCGAATACCGACAAACCGGCGTGCTGCTTGGCGATGTTGTTGATCAGTTCCAGCATGTTCACGGTCTTGCCCACACCGGCGCCGCCGAACAGACCGACCTTACCGCCCTTGGCGAACGGACACACCAGATCAATCACCTTGATACCGGTTTCCAGCAGGTCAACGGACGGGGAGAGTTCTTCAAAACTCGGTGCCGGCTGATGGATCGAACGGCGCTCGTCGCATTGAATCGGACCGGCATCGTCGATTGGGCGGCCCAGCACATCCATAATGCGGCCCAGGGTGCCGTTACCGACCGGCACGGTAATCTGTGAACCAGTGGCCTTGAATTTCATGCCGCGGCTCAAGCCGTCAGAAGAACCCATGGCAATGGTACGCACGATGCCGTCGCCTAATTGCTGTTGCACTTCCAGCGTCAGCCCGGCTTCAGCGGTCGAATCTACTTCATCCAGCAGCAAAGCATCGTAAACCTTGGGCAATTGGTCACGCGGAAACTCTACGTCAACCACTGCACCAATACATTGAACCACTTTACCTATACTCATTTTAAATTCCTCATCCAAACTTGATTCGTTATGTCGCGTTCGTCGTTTAACTTACTGCTGCCGCGCCGCCGACGATTTCCGAGATTTCCTTGGTAATCGCTGCCTGACGCGCCTTGTTGTAAATCAGCTTAAGCTCGTCAATCACGTTCTTGGCGTTATCCGAGGCCGATTTCATCGCCACCATCCGTGCGCTTTGCTCGGACGCCATGTTCTCAGCCACCGCATGGAATATCAGCGATTCGATATAGCGTGTCATCAGCTCATCAACCACTGTTTTTGCATCCGGCTCATAGATGTAATCCCAGTGGCCTTCTGCGCTGCCCATTTGCTCACCCGAAAGTGGCAGCAACTGTTCAAGCACGGGCTCCTGCTTCATGGTGTTGATGAAACGGGTATAAGCAATAAACAACTGATCAATTTCACCGGCGATATAGGCATCCAGCATGACTTTGACCGGGCCAATCAGCTTATCCATGTGTGGCGCATCGCCCAGGCCGGTAATGTGGGACTTGACGTTGGCGCCTACGCGGCCCATGAAACCAAAACACTTGTTACCAATGGCGCTGACAGCAACACCTTGCTTGTCGGTTTCCCAGGCTTTCATCTGGTTCAGCGCTAGCCGCAGCACGTTGGTATTCAGGCCGCCGCACAGACCCTTGTCCGAGCTGACGACAATCAGGCCAACATTCTTGACCTGCTCACGCTTGATGACGAACGGATGCTTGTACTCAGGATGCGCTTTGGAAAAGTGCGCCGCCACATTACGGATTTTTTCGGCATAAGGACGGGCAGCACGCATGCGTTCCTGCGCCTTGCGCATTTTGGACGCGGCTACCATTTCCATCGCCTTGGTGATCTTGCTCGTATTTTCTACGCTCTTGATCTTGGTGCGAATTTCCTTGCTATTGGCCATCTTCTAGTCTGCCTGTGCTGTCTGCTTATTTGGATTCAATACTAGTAAGCGTTGGTCGCTTTGAAGTCCTGAATTGCAGCTTCCACGGCCTTCTCGTCGTCACCCGCCAGATCCTTGCTGGATTCGATCTTGTCCAGCAGGTTCTTGTACTTGGACTTCATGAAAGAGTGCAGGGCAGATTCAAATGCCAGTGCCTTGTTGACAGGTACATCATCAAAATAGCCCTTGTTGGCGGCGAGCAAGGTCAAAGCCATGTCGGAGATACTTAATGGGGCATATTGTGCCTGCTTCATGAGCTCGGTGAACATGCGACCGCGATCCAGCTGTTTGCGGGTGGCTTCATCCAGATCGGATGCGAACTGTGCGAACGCAGCCAGTTCGCGATACTGCGCCAGTGCCAGACGCACACCACCGCCCAGTTTCTTGATGACCTTGGTCTGTGCTGCGCCACCAACGCGGGATACCGAAATACCGGCATTGATCGCGGGACGGATACCGGCGTTGAACAGATCGGTTTCCAGGAAGATCTGGCCGTCGGTAATCGAAATCACGTTGGTGGGAACGAACGCGGAAACGTCGCCGGCAGCAGTTTCAATAACCGGCAGTGCAGTAAGCGAGCCAGTCTTGCCTTTGACTGCACCGTTGGTGAACTTCTCAACATACTCTTCGTTGACACGAGCGGCACGTTCAAGCAGGCGCGAGTGCAGGTAGAACACGTCGCCCGGGTAAGCTTCGCGGCCTGGTGGGCGGCGCAGCAGCAGCGAGATTTGGCGATAGGCCCAGGCTTGCTTGGTCAGATCGTCATATATGATCAGTGCATCCTGGCCGCGGTCACGGAAGTATTCGCCCATGGTACAACCGGCGTAAGGCGCGATGAACTGCAATGCTGCAGAATCGGATGCGGAAGCAGCCACCACGATGGTGTATTCCATCGCGCCGTGCTCTTCCAGCTTGCGTACTACGTTGGCGATGGTAGAAGCCTTTTGGCCGATCGCAACGTAGATACAGGTCATGTTCTGACCTTTTTGATTGATGATGGTGTCAACCGCAACAGCGGTCTTACCGGTTTGGCGGTCGCCGATGATCAGTTCGCGCTGGCCGCGGCCGATAGGCACCATCGAGTCAATCGACTTGAGGCCGGTCTGTACCGGCTGTGAAACGGATTTACGGGAGATCACGCCTGGTGCTACTTTTTCAATCTTGTCGGTCATCTTGGCGTTGACCGGGCCCTTGCCGTCTATCGGCTGACCCAGCGCGTTGACCACACGGCCGATCAATTCAGGACCAACCGGCACTTCCAGAATGCGACCGGTACATTTACAGGTGTCGCCTTCGGTGATGTGTTCGTATGCGCCCAGAACCACTACACCGACGGAGTCACGCTCCAGGTTAAGCGCCAGACCGTAGGTGTTGCCGGGAAATTCGATCATTTCGCCGGCCATCGCATTGGACAGGCCGTGTATGCGAACAATGCCGTCAGTCACCGAAATTACCGTACCCTGGGTACGTGCTTCGGCACTGGCGGAGAAATTCTCTAACTTGCTTTTAATCAGTTCACTGATTTCTGATGTGGATAACTGCATTACTCTGTCTCCTGACTTTTAGGCCTAACCTTTAAGCGTGTAGGCCAATTCTTGCAATTGGCCACGGACGGAAGCGTCTATGACCGTGTCGCCAACAACAATTTTGATCCCGCCAATAATTTCCGGGTCCACTTTAACGCTTGCTTCGATTTTTTTGCCAAACTTGGCTTGCAGCTTCTTGACCAAGGTTTTTACCTCGGTATCGGATGGCTGAGTTGCCGCAGTGATCTCGGCTTCGAGCACACCTTCGTCCTCAGCCTTAAGATCTTCAAAGGCTGACGCGATATCCGGCAATATCGACATGCGGCCATATTCCACCAGCAACTTCACCAGGTTAGTCCCTGGCGCATTGAGCTTGCCCCCGCAGACGGAGAGGAATACACGCTCAAGATCACCTGAGGCAACCTTGGGATCATCGATGTAGGCCCTCATCTGAGCATCTGCAGCCACTGCTGCTGCAAAACCCAGCATATCGGACCAGGCCGCCAGCGCATTGTTTTCCTTAGCCAGGCGAAAGGCCGCTACCGCGTAGGGTCTTGCAATGGTTACCGCTTCGGCCATGTCAGTGCTCCGTTCTTGTTAGAGCTCATTGGCGATGGTGGTCAGCATGGCAGCATGCGCCTTGGCATCAATCTCACGGCGCAGAATCTTCTCTGCGCCAGC
>JADGRN010000008.1 GCA_017880825.1 Methylophilaceae bacterium
ATGGCGGTAAGCACTACATTCGGCTGCAGGTTTTCTTTGCCAAACACCCGACTGACCAGCGAGCCGCCAGTAAAGGCATAATCATAAGTAATCAACGGATAACGCGTGATTTTTTCCAGTGTCAGCGGCGTATCGGTAAGCAACGGATGCTGATGCGGAGTCACCACACAGCGGTTCCAGCTATAGCAGGGCAGGCAGACCAAAGACGGATAAGTACTGATGGCTTCGGTGGCGATACCGATATCAGCCTCGCCCCTGGCGACCTGCTCGGCAACTTGCGTCGGATTGCCCTGATGGATATGCAGCCGCACGCCGGGGAACTGCTGCGTAAAAACTTTGACCGCGGCAGGCAGGCGATAACGGGCCTGCGTGTGCGTGGTGGCGATGGTCAGTGTGCCGGTCTCTTCATGAGTGAATTCCTCGCCCACGCGCTTGATGTTCTCCAACTCGCGCATGACGCGCTCGGCCAACTCCAGTATGATCTTGCCTGGCTCAGTGATGCCGATTAAGCGCTTGCCGTTGCGCTGGAAAATTTTCAGATTGAGCTCTTCTTCCAGCAATTGAATCTGTTTGCTGACACCGGGTTGCGAGGTATGCAGAGCCTCGGCAGCCACTGAAATATTGAGCCCCTGTCTTGCGACTTCTCGCACATAGCGTAGCTGGTGAATTTTCATAAGCGACCTTGGCCTTAACTTTATAATCAAATCAGATAAACATAGAATAACATATTATTAAAACATTGGATTTCTTGCTGTTATAGTGTTCAGCTACCTGAATTTGGCCTTAAACAATAGATTTTAAACATGGATTTTGCTTACATATTCTCCGGTTTCGCGGTTGGCCTGCTGGTTGGTTTTACCGGCGTTGGCGGCGGCTCGCTGATGACACCTTTGCTGGTATTTTTATTCAATTTCTCGCCCGCAGTGGCGGTGGGCACAGACCTGCTGTTCGCTTCCATCACCAAAACCTGCGGCGTATGGGTGCATCACGGCACACATGGCTCAGTAAACTGGAAGATTGTGCGCCAGCTTGCCTATGGCAGCCTGCCAGCGGCGCTACTCACAATCCTGCTGTTACGCTATCTCCACCAGAACAGCAAAGATATTTCCGGCATCATTACCTACAGCCTGGGTTTCGCCCTGATCCTGACTTCGATCGCGGTGTTGATTCGCTCCTACTTGCAGCGCCATGCTCCGCCACTATCCAACGAAAGCAGCGTAGGCCGCTTTGGTGATAAGCAATTACCTTATACGGTTTTCACTGGTTTTGTTCTGGGTGTATTGGTGACACTTTCATCTGTCGGCGCCGGCGCGCTTGGCACTGTAGCGTTGTTCTTTCTCTATCCGCGGTTGCCCGCGATCAAAATAATCGGTACCGATCTGGCTCACGCCATCCCGCTGACGGCGATTGCCGGGCTAGGCCACTTGAGCCTGGGCAATGTGAACCCCACATTGCTATTGAGTCTGTTGATTGGCTCCCTGCCCGGAATTTGGATAGGAAGCCATCTAAGCGCCAGGATTCCTGATAAAATATTGCGCCCTGCACTGGCCTCGGTATTATTGTTAATCGGCCTTAAATTTGTTCTGAAATAGGCAGTTAAACGCTATGTATAAATACGACAAAATTGACCAAACCAACGTGGACGAACGCGTTGCCCAGTTTCGCGACCAAACGCGCCGCTTTCTGGCAGGCGAGTTGACTGATGACGAATTCCGTCCGCTACGTCTGCGCAATGGTCTGTATATCCAGCGCTATGCGCCGATGTTCAGAATTGCCGTGCCCTACGGCATGCTGGCATCCAGGCAATTGCGTAAACTGGGTGATATCGCCAAACGCTATGACCGCGGCTATGGCCATTTCAGCACACGGCAGAATCTGCAATTGAACTGGCCAAAACTGGAAGATGTGCCAGAAATGCTGGCTGAGCTTGCCACTGTAGAGATGCACGCGATTCAAACCTCCGGCAACTGCATCCGCAACATCACCACCGATCAGTTTGCCGGCATTGCTCCGGATGAAGTGATTGATCCACGCGCCATGGCTGAAATCTTGCGCCAATGGAGCACTTTTCACCCTGAATTCGCGCTGCTTCCACGCAAGTTCAAGATTGCGGTGTCAGGCACCAAACAAGACCGCGCCGTTGTGCAGGCACACGACATCGGCATGGAGTTCTACCTTGATGCCAATAACCAAGTAGCCATCAAGGTTTGGGTGGGCGGCGGCCTCGGGCGCACTCCTATTCTGGGTTCGGTGATCCGGGAATACCTGGAATGGCAACATGCGCTGACCTATTGCGAGGCCATTATTCGTGTTTACAATCTGCATGGCCGTCGCGACAATATTTTCAAGGCGCGCATCAAGATTTTAGTCAAAGCGCTAGGCATCGATGAATTCCGTCGCCAGGTCGAAGCAGAATGGCTGCATCTGAAAGACAGCCCCAACACCATTACTGAAGCAGAGCTTAAGCGTGTCAGCCAGCATTTTGAGCAAATGCCTTACGAAGTATTGCCCGCGCATAATGCGTCGTTTGATGCGGCTATTGCCAGCAATCCTGCGTTTGCCGCATGGGTCAAGCGCTGCGTACACCCGCATAAGCAACCGGGCTACAGAGCCATAACGCTGTCTCTCAAGCCACACGGCAAAGCGCCTGGCGACGCCACCTCAGAGCAAATGCATGTGGTCGCTGACTTGGCAGACCAATACAGCTTCGGTGAACTGCGCGTTTCACATGAGCAAAACCTGATCCTGGCCGACGTCAAACTGAGTGACTTGTTTGCCTTATGGGGAAAAGCCCGCAAGCACGGCTTGGCAACGCCCAATATCGGCCTGCTTACCGACATCATCTGCTGCCCGGGCGGCGATTTCTGCTCGCTGGCAAATGCCAAGAGCATCCCGATTGCCGAGGCCATCCAGCAGCAATTTGACAACCTTGATTATCTGCATGATATCGGCGAGATCGAAATCAATATCTCGGGCTGCATGAATGGTTGCGGCCATCACAGTGTCGGTCATATCGGCATTCTGGGCGTGGATAAAGACGGTTCGGAGTGGTATCAAGTCAGCATCGGCGGCAAGCAGGGCAACGATGCCAGCCTGGGCAGCGTGATTGGGCCTTCCTTTGCTGCGGAAGAAATGCCCGACGTGGTACAACGCCTGATCGATGTCTATGTGCAGCAACGCACCCCTGAAGAACGCTTCATCGATACTGTCCGCCGCTTGGGCATTGCGCCATTCAAGGCACGCGTCTATGCGGATAAAGATGTACATAAGGAAGTTGCGCATGCCTAGTTCAAACCTCATTCGCGGTAACGCAATCGTTGCTAACGAATGGACATGCGTCACGCTACCTCCTCCCGCTGAAGAAACGGTGCGCAAGCAGGCCGGGAAAGTCGTGCTGTTCAAGCTGACCGGTGAAGTCAGCGCAACGCCTGAACAAATTGCGGCTACGCAGATTCCGGCAAGCGGCAAAGTATTGGTGCCGCTATCCGTCTGGCTTGCGCGCAAACAGGAGCTGGCCGGTCGCCTGGATAAAGGCGAACTTGGCGTCTGGCTGGATACGCATGAGTTGATTGAGTCGCTGGTCGAAGGCGAAGCTGATCTCAACGACTTCCCACTGATCGGCGTGCATGTTGAGCGCTGTGCCGATGGCCGCATCTTCTCCATCGCCACCCTGCTGCGCACGCGCTATGGCTACAACAACGAACTGCGGGCCTTTGGCGATGTGTTGCGCGACCAACTGTTTTTCCTCAAACGTTGTGGCTTCGATAGCTTTTTAATTCGCGCCGATCGCTCTGCCGAAGAAGCCCTCGCCAGCCTGAAAGATTTTTCTGCGCCCTATCAGGGCGCGGTAGACGATCAACTACCCATTTGGCGGCGCATCAACCGCAATGCACTATGAATGGTGAAGTTTCACTGCTGCGGCCAGCTGTCAGCAACCCGGCCACACGCCCGGAGCTTAGCGATACTCTGCGCGCATCGGTAATGGCCAGGCGTACGCAGGTCACTGAACTGCTGAAAAAGGCCGTGAGTGAATTCGGCAACGAGATAACCTTTGCCAACAGCATGGGCGCCGAGGATATGGTACTCACCGACATCATCCTGCGCGAACAACTGCCCATCGAGATTTTCTCGCTGGATACCGGACGTTTACCCGTCGAGACTTACGATTTGATGGCCGAGGTCGAAAAAACCTACCACACCAGATTGAAGATATTTTTCCCACGTTCTGATACGGTTGAAAATTACGTACAAAGCAACGGTATCAATGCCTTTTATGAATCCATCGACCTGCGCAAAGCCTGCTGCCATATGCGTAAAGTCGAGCCTTTAGGCCGCGCGTTGAAAGGCAAAAAAGCCTGGGTTACCGGCATGCGCGCGCAGCAATCTGCCACTCGTGCTGATTTACCGTTGCGCGAGTTTGATGAAAGCCATGGCCTGGAGAAATTCAACCCGCTGTCCGACTGGACCGAGCAGGAAACCTGGGCTTATATCCGCATGCATGAAGTGCCCTACAACAAGCTGCATGACCAGTTTTACCCAAGCATAGGCTGTGCGCCCTGCACGCGCGCGGTTGCCGTGGGCGAGGATGTGCGCGCTGGCCGCTGGTGGTGGGAAGACCCAGCATCAAAAGAATGCGGCTTGCACGTAAAAAAATAAAATCTATTCACCACCGATAAAAACGGATGAACGCCGATTTTGGCGAAACATCTTTTTCTCGACTATTAGTTGTCGACGGTTAAAACAAATTTTTAGAGAATTATGACGACTTTGACTAAACAAACTTTATCCCACCTCGACTGGTTGGAATCCGAAGCGATTTACATCCTGCGTGAAGTCGCCGGCCAGTGCTCCAACCCGGTGCTGCTGTTCTCCGGCGGCAAGGATTCGCTGTGCATACTGCGTCTGGCCGAGAAAGCTTTTCGCCCCGGCCGCTTCCCTTTTCCGCTGATGCATATTGATACTGGCCATAACTATCAGGAAGTCATCGATTTCCGCGACCAGCGCGCTGCCGAGCTGGGCGAGCGCCTGATCGTGCGTTCTGTGGAAGACTCCATGAAACGCGGCAGCGTCGTGCTTAAATCAGCGGACGAGCCGCGCAACAAGCACCAGTCAGTCACGCTGCTGGAAGCGATCGAAGAATTTGGTTTTGACTGCTGCATCGGCGGGGCGCGCCGTGATGAGGAGAAAGCCCGCGCCAAGGAACGCATCATGAGCTTCCGTGACGAATTCGGCCAATGGGATCCGAAGAATCAGCGCCCTGAGCTGTGGAACCTGTACAACGCGCGTTCGCACAAGGGCGAGAACATTCGCGCCTTCCCCATCTCCAATTGGACTGAGATGGATGTCTGGCAATATATCGAGCGCGAAAAGCTAGAGTTGCCAAGTATTTACTTCGCGCACACCCGCCCTATCGTGCGCCGCAGCGGCGCCATCGTACCCGTGACGCCGATCACTCCGGCCAAGCCGGGTGAGCAGGTGGAAGATTTGCTGGTGCGCTTCCGTACCGTCGGTGATATTACCTGCACGGCGCCGGTTGAGAGCGATGCTGATACGGTATCCAAAATCGTGATTGAAACAGCTACAACGACCATTACCGAACGCGGCGCCACGCGTCTGGACGACCAGACCTCCGATGCTTCAATGGAGCAGCGTAAAAAAGAAGGTTACTTTTAAGGTTTTATATACAATGTCCAAGATTGAAAATTTACCAACCCATAACGATAGCCTGCTGCGCTTCATGACCTGCGGCAGCGTCGATGACGGCAAGAGCACGCTGATCGGACGCCTGCTGTTCGACACCAAGACCATCCTGGCTGATACCCTGACGCAGATTACGCGCACCTCGAAAAAGCGCGGCCTCGATGTGGTGGATCTGTCGTTGCTGACCGACGGACTGCAAGCCGAACGTGAGCAAGGCATCACCATCGACGTCGCCTACCGCTACTTCTCCACCGGCACGCGCAAATATATCATCGCCGATGCGCCAGGCCATGAGCAGTACACGCGCAACATGGTCACGGCGGCGTCCACCGCCAACCTGGCGATTATTCTGATTGATGCGCGCAAGGGCGTGCTGACGCAGACCCGCCGCCATTCTTTCCTGGCACATCTGGTCGGCATTCCGCATATTGTTGTCGCAATCAACAAAATGGACCTGGTCAATTACGACCAAACCGTTTATGACAGGATTTGCGCGGATTATCTGGCCTTTGCTACCGAAATCGGCCTGCAGCGCGATGGGCACGACATTTGCTTCATCCCGATGTCGGCGCTGAATGGCGACATGCTGGTTGACCGAGGCAAGTCTATGCCCTGGTACAGCGGACCAACCATGATAGAAATCCTGGAATCCGCGCCGCCTGCACATTCCGAGCAGGCTGAACAATTCCGCTTTCCGGTACAATTCGTCTGCCGCCCGCAGGCGTCTGATGATCCTGAGCTGCATGATTTCCGCGGCTTCATGGGCCGTATAGAAGCTGGTGAAATCGGTATCGGCGACGAGGTAACTGTGTTGCCGTCTGGTTTGAGTTCGCGCGTCAAAGCCATACAGATTGGCGATGAGAAAATACCACACGCCATCACCGAACAGTCTATTACGCTGCTGCTGGAAGATGAAATCGATACCTCGCGCGGCGACATGATCGTCAAGACCGGACAAGCCCCCGAGCCTGTGAAGCAAATCGAAGCCATGCTGTGCTGGCTATCGGAGACTCCGCTTTCCACGGCCCGCACTTACATCGTGCGGCATACCACGCGCGAATCCAAGGCTAAAGTCGGTGAGATCAGTTATAAAGTAGACGTGAATACCCTGGAACAATTACCCACCCAAGGTTTGGCCATGAACGACATCGCCCGTATCAGCTTCAAACTCGCAAAGCCGTTGATGGTCGACCCCTATGCCGTCAACCGTGCCACCGGCGCCTTCATCCTGATTGATGAATCCACCAACAACACGGTGGGTGCGGGGATGATAGAAGGCTGATAAAATAACGCTTTAGTTTGGCTAAAGCAAAGCACCAAGAGGAGAAATAAATGACTTACGTTGTGACTGAAAGTTGTATCAAATGTAAATATACCGACTGCGTAGATGTATGCCCGGTAGATTGCTTCGTGGAAGGCCCCAACTTCCTCGCCATCAACCCGGACGAATGCATTGACTGCACGCTGTGCGTCGCAGAGTGCCCGGTAGAAGCCATTTTCGCCGAGGATGATGTACCTGCCGACCAGCAGGAATACATCGAACTGAATGCACGCCTATCCGCCCTGTGGCCAACGATCACTTCCAGGAAAGACGCGCTGCCGGATGCCGATCAATACAGCAAGGTAAAGGACAAGCGTAAGTTGCTGATTGAATAAGGCTTCGGCATTTAAATAAACAAAAACGCCAGCTAGATGCTGGCGTTTTTTATTGCCGGCTTTGCCCTAACCCACTGCTAAGCTGGGATTTTTAGCTCACCGGTTCGGGCGAATCGGGTAAATAACTATTGTCGATAGAGTTGTCTTAACGTTTGACATGAGCGGCAGGCACCAACTTGCCGGTGGCTGTCCGCTCAATGGAAGAGTTAGAGAGCATTTTCAACCTCGCGCACGAAGGCGGCAACAATTCGAGCCGCCTCAGAGGGCACGGCCTGTAGAAGGAAATGCGGAGCTTCCAGTTGCACCACCTCCGCACGTGGGCAGAGTTGCGATACAAGCTTTGAAGCGGTTTGAGGGACCAAACGGTCTTGTGAAGCGCGCAAGTACAAAACCGGAACATTAACTTCTGCGAGTTTGGCCGATACGTCCACGGAGAGCACCCCCTGTAGCCTGGCGCGAAGGGCGGACGGAGAAACCCGAGCGAGAGCTTGCGTCAGGGCCGTGCGCAAGGCGACAGTGGATGAGCGGCCAAGCAAAAGGTAAATCAGAAAGTGCACTGGCGCGAAGGCGACGGGCAGCACGCCAACGAAGGGCTTGAGAACGGAGAAGACCGGCCGAGGATTGCGGACAAAAGTGCAACACAGCACCAAGCCCTTGAGCTGAGGGGAGCAAGAAGCGGCGAGCGAGACTGCAATGGGACCGGAGAAGGACTCGCCAAGAATGACAAAGGGGCCTTCTGATGGGAGCGCGCTGCGGGCAATAGATTCAAGCTCCGGGTAGCCCAGCGGCTCAGTGGTGGGGTAACTCACCACTTTCACGTTGAACTCGGACCCCAGAGCAGCAACAAAAGCCTCAAACAAGGTTCCCGTGCCGTCCATGCCAGGTAGTAGGACCAGTGTGACCATTACCCTCTGATGTCCAAGCTCAGCCGCTGATGATGTCGACGGGATGGCATCGTCAGGCCTGACGTAACTCAAGCGCAACGCTTATCGCCAGAGGCAGAAATGCGCCGATGCACGCAGCGACCAATACGTCAGTCGGCCAGTGCACACCAAGCACCAGACGCGAAATGGCGACAAGAGCTATCCATAAGATCGCTATCGACAGCGCGAGCTTGCCCGTCGCTGGCCTGATTCGGCTCACGCAAAGAGCGGCGGCGATAGCGAATGTCGCGACGACCAGAGTATGCCCGCTGGGAAAGCTGGAACCCCAATACCACTCTGTGCCCCACAGCGCCGGCCGAGTTCGGCCGACCACCGTTTTGACAAAGTAAATCATAATCGCACCGCTGATCACCGAAGCTGCGACAAGTAGAGCCTCGAAGCGGTGTCTTGCGTACAGAAGTGCGATGGTCGCCACGGCCGCGAGCGGAAACAGAACCATTGGTGACCCTGTAAACGTGACTACTTCGAAGAATCCGGTTAGCGTGCTCGGAACGTGACTATGGATGAAAAGCAAGATGGCCCTATCGATCGGACCTGATTCTCCGCCGAGCACATCTTCGCTCACTTTAACTGCGGATACCACGAGGACGAGCACCAATAAAGTGGTCAAACGGCGTTTCTCCAGCGGTTTGGACCATGCAGGTTGCTTGCGGCGCACGTATGCACCAAGGACGAAATAAATACAGACGACGATGAGCGCCAGCTTCGCGGTGTCTTCGATCAGCTCGAAGATCACACGCGCTCCGACTGGCGCCTGCCAAATGAAGCCGTGAGTAAGGAGACTGAAAGACCAAACCTCCGGGCAACTCGCGACTGCTGGTGACTCATAAGCTTCCGTTCCTCAGGGTAGTCAGGGAAACGCCTAACGTTCGCTATAATCGGCGCATTTGTGGTAACTGGAGGGAGCGTCAAATGCGTTCGTGTTCATGGCGTTGTTAGCGGCGAGTATTCATTTCGCCTCGTCAACCATCTGAATGGTCTTTTCCTCAACCTCTTTGGCAACTTGAACTAACGCTGCATCCTGGGATAGCGCCGAAAGCATTTGCACTGGCTTAATAAGGCCAATCTTCGTTTTGCCTTTCTCGGTAAACACCGAGATACGGCAGGGCAACGCCATGTTTAGGCGCATATCGGCGGACAAAACTTTCGCCGCCTGTCCCGGATTGCACACCTCGAAAACCTTGCACTCCTCATCAAAGGCAATGCCTTTACTGCGCAGTGTGGCCCCCAAGTCGTGAATATGCAGCACGCCGAAGCCATGACGTTTAACTGCAGAGTCAAGGTCTGTTGACGCTTGGTTGAATGATTTGCTTGTTTCAACTATGTAATACATGAAATCACCTCGATCTTTGTGGTTGACACCTAACGTTTAAAATAAACAGCCCGCACCTTTTTCGGGCGGACTTGATTGATTTGTTATACCCAGCATTAAGCATAATTTCATGTATAGGGTAGAAAAATAATGAGCCCGATAATTACTGCTCCCAGAGCACTTATCAGCACTGCACCAGCAGATATATCTTTCGCCTTTTTTACTAAGGGGTGAAATTCTGGATTTGTTACATCACATAAATATTCAAAAGCGGTATTTAATGTCTCTGCTACCCATACAGATATAATCGTTAATGTAATGATTGCCCAATGCGTCGCAGTAATTTCATAATAGAAGCCGGCCAGTATGACAACTGCTATTGCTAGAAGATGGATCCATGCGTTGTGTTGCGTTTTGAACATTAGCAACAAACCTTCCAGCGCATACCTGATGCTTCGTAATCTACCTGTCAATGTGAATTTATTCATTTTGATCGGGAAATCCTTAGCCTATAAAGAAGCCATCCATATATTGCAACGTTGATGAGTACTACAAAGCCCGCCAATTCAAATTGTATGCTTCTTGTGAGTCCAGCAGGATAGATGATGGGCAGAAGATAATGTTCAATGAAGCTGTCCGAGTAGCCCGCATCACCGGCCGCACGACGAAGGCTGGCTTCCAGTGTGGTAAGTGGGCACACCCCTCCGGTCAATTCGATGAAGACTCCCCAGCAGGCGACCGGTATGTGGCCCAGCGCAACCCAGGCAGAGCGAGACACAATAAGGCCACCGAAAATGACGAATCCGATAAACAGGAGATGGAGAACGAGAACGGAGTCTGCCAGGAGTCGATAGGTCATCAGGATTTGGAAAAGTGTTTGGTATACCGTTTAACGTTTGAGTTATGCCTCACAGCCACCGGCGAACTCTTGATATGTAGGCGGAGTAGCCAGTGCCGAACATGGCTGAAAGCACTCTTTCCTCGGGTGCGATTTGGAACCGGTTTATGTAGAGCACAAAAGCCAACGATCCAAGCAACGCCCAAGCAGAAGACAGGAATACCGCCCATGCGACGAGAACGAAGAGAAGACCTACGTACATGGGATTTCGAGTAACTCGGTAGATACCTGAGCAAACTAACGAAGACGTCGTTTCCGGCTTCATTGGGTTGACAGTCGTTCTCGCGCGTCGAAACGAGATGACACCTGCGAGGCTGAAGCCACCACCAGCCAGAGCGATTGCTAGCGCCGCGGCTACACGAATGAACATGGGCGCTTCAAGCAACGGGGCAACCAAAGAGATTCCCCACATGGCGCCTGCGATCAGCACCGCAACCGCTGGCGGTGGGATCTTGAGTTCAAGTGCTTGCATGCGGATGATCATGAGGCATAACGTAAAAGTAAAGGGCTGCGCGCTTTTGCACAGTCCCGCTTGACTGCCGGGTTAGCCCTTTGATTTCTGTGTGGCATAGGTGGCTAGGAACTCTTCAAGAATGAGGTTGAGGTGATTGAAACATGCAGGGAGTTCCTCCCAGCTTGTCTCAGGATATTTTTCGTCCGTTCGGCCAATTAAGAAGTGAACCGTTCGTTCTTCTTCACTCCCGACCGAGTGTACGGCGTCAAAGAACTGGTGTTCGGAAAAATGGACATAGCCAGAGGTAAAGTCGTAGACATTTCGGACCCAGGGAAACCGCTCAGTAAGGCGATCAACCAAATATCTATCTGTCAGAGGTTTGCCGTTAGTGCATTTGAACTTGTTTAAAAGCTTGACCCCAATAACCTCCTTGGCCACTTGTTCAGGATCGTGAACGTATTGGTAGGCACATAGCCTAGAGATTGTATCTAGCTGCATCCGCAGAACTGCGCGACACAGACGATGTTTCGCGCCTCGATGAGAACAAGGAGGCCACTCGCAAGGCTGAGAGTTCTCTTGATTGCGCCAATGACGATGAAATCCAGCACATACAAAGGGGCACCCGCTTCACCGAGCACAGCTATGGCCTTGCGGGGAAGGATGTCTATGGACGACGAGAGAGTTTCGATTTCAGCAGCAAGTGCCATGGCGTGAAGAGCTAACGTGTAGCTAAGCGGTGCGCGAAACGCATCCGCTTGAGCGCTTTGTTGGCGCTCGTTGAGCCGTGAGATCTCAGTTCCGGGTGCTGCGCTCTTCATCCACGGGACGCCCACTGATGATCTTTCGTCCCGTGAACATTGCGGAAATGATGCTGCCACCTTCCCTCAACTCCGTGATGATTACCGACGCCACGTGCAGTACCACGACCACAACCAGCACATAAAAGCCGTATAGATGGACCATTGCAAAGGGTTTTCGGAAAGCGCGCATGCTTTCATAGGCCGCCGCGTCATACATCTCGGGCGCATAGGGCCTTAGCGAACCAGGAGCAACATCAGGCGCCGCCACCCACTGCGCGATCCAATGCCCGAGCGGTGGATAGAACAGGTCAGTACCCGCCAGTAGCAGGCCGGTGATCGCCAGAATCGTGATGAGGAGAAACAACACGGCTATCCCCAGCCGTCCCGCTGGGTTGTGGCCCATGTATTGTTCGGGATGGCCGGCGATGAAGGCCGCGACATAGCTGCGTAGCGCCTGAAAGTATCCCCTGCCCCCGGGAAGGATCGAACGCCACTTGGCATAACGGTTGCCAAAGAAAGCCCATACGATACGCCAGAGCAGGTTCAGCACGAAGACGTAGCCGATCCATACGTGGATCGTTTTAAGGGTCAATTTACCTGCGGTGGGCACCTCGAGCGCGCCGGTATTGAGAATCAGAAATCCCACAACCGCCAAGGCGATGACACAGAGCGCATTGATCCAATGAAACCAGCGGGTACTCGCATCCCACACAGCATAAGTTTTCAGCTCAGGCATACAGGTTTTCCATTTTTTCCCCAGAGATTCATGTGGCAAGCTCGCGAAGATACAACCTGCTGTCTTCGCAGATGAGTGTTTGATTTGCAATCGTTATCTTATTGCGCATCTTGTGCTACGCCCAACGTTTGAAATAACCGGCTGGCGCGGCTTTATCGCGCCTAACACTGAGGCTATAAATATCTTTTAAGTGATACTAGCAGAAATAAAAAACAATTAACTCGTGCTTTTTTGTTTAATTATCTCCCTAATTATTCGTAGGCAGTATATTTTGCGTTGCTGCCGCGTACTTTTTCCACCGGATATTTCTTGGCGTTGAGGTCAATCTTGGCGTTGGTCGCCGCGATTAAATCCACGCCAGTCACCTCGGCGATGCGCAGCAAATAGACAAAGGTATCGGCCAGCTCATGGCTCACCTGCTCGCGCTTTTCGGCGCTGAGCTGGTAGCTCTGTTCTATGGTGTTCCACTGAAAATGTTCCACCAGTTCGGCCGCCTCGACGATCATCGCCATGGCCAGATTTTTCGGCGAATGGAACTGCTCCCAGTCGCGCTCCTGCACAAAAGTATTGATGCGTGTTCTCAGGTCATCCAAGGAATCACTCATGGCCGATTTTCTCCTTGCGATTGGAACCTGCCACCATTTTAATCTCAAATAAACGGCATTCCAGCGGCCCATTGAATAACGGTGTGCGCTTGCTTGGTGTCAAGCGCATCAGCTTGGGCAGGCGCATGTCGTTGCTGAGAAAGTACGTATTCCAGCCGGCAAACTTGCGCTTCAAAGCCTCCCCCATTTTGGGGTAGAGCGCTGCCAGTTCTTCATCTTCACCTATGCGTATGCCATAGGGCGGGTTGGCCACCAATACGCCCTCGCTGGCGGGTGGTACTGCGTCTGTGATATCGGTTTTAGCCAATTGCACGGCATCCAATAACCCGGCCTGCTGCAAGTTTTGCCTGGTCACACGCACCGCGCGCAAATCAGCATCGCTGCCGTAAATCTTCTGAAATTCTACCGGCTTCGCTCTATCCAGCGCCTTCTGACGAATTTTTTGCCAGGCTGCTGCATCAAAATTTTTCAGCTTCTCGAAACCAAAGCTACGTCCGCTGCCAGGTGCGATATCCAGCGCCATCATGGCGGCTTCCAGCAAGAATGTGCCACTGCCGCACATGGGATCCAGCAGCGGCACGCCGGGCTTCCAACCGGACAATTTCAGGATGCCCGCCGCCAGGTTTTCGCGTAGCGGTGCCTCCACACTGGCACGACGCAATCCGCGCTGAAACAATGCCGCGCCGGAGGTATCGAGAAATAGCTCGTAAATCCTATCCGTCAGATAGGCATGCACGCGCACGTCCGGTTCCTTGGTATCAATGTAAGGGCGGCTGCCGACTGCCACACGAAAGCGGTCGCACACCGCATCCTTGATCCGCAGAGTGACGAATTCCAGGCTTTTCAGTGGCGATTTTGAGGCCGTCACCTTGACCATGAAGTCGCGACCCACATCAAACCAGCTGTGCCAGGGCAGCGCATAGGCCGCCTTGTAGATATCCTCTTCGCTGGCGTAAGGACCTTTGCCTACACGCCATAAAATACGGGTCGCCATGCGGCTTTCCAGATTGGCGCGATAGCAAAGCGACAGATCACCGGCAAAGCCAACACCACCATCGGTCGGGTCAAGTGCCTGCGCGCCAAGCGCAATCAGCTCGTCCTTGAGCAGCGTCTCCAGCCCACGCGGGCAAGTGGCAAAAAATTGGTGTGCAGTATTTACGGTGCTCATGATGCAATATCGCCTTCCAGCAGTAGTCTGTTATTGGTGCTGGCATTGTTGTCACGCAGCTTTTCCACAAATTGCAGAAACTCGATTTTATAATTGGATTCAAGTGCTTTTGCACGTTCGCGCAGTGTCGTCCAGCGTAAATCAGCCGGAACCCGGCGGAAGCCAAGGACGACGATATTGCCCGGCCGTCCGGTGGGCAGCATCAACACACGCTGGTTAAAACTGTTTTCGATGCGTTGCAAATACACATCAAAGTTTTTGTCGCTGCCCCAAAGGTTAATTACCAGCATGCCGTCACTGCTCAGTGCAGCGGCGCAGCTGTCAAAAAACTCCTGGGTGCACATATCCGCCGGGATGCCATTGCTGTCAAAGGCATCAATCATCAGCACTTGCGACGAGTTTGGATTTTCACCCAGATACGATACGCCATCGCCTTCGATGACCTGCAATCTTTCATCATCGTCCGGCACCTCAAAATGACTGCGGGCGATACGGATGATCCGCGGATTGATTTCCACCACTTTTATCTGTATCCCAGGCAAGTGCTGATGGATATATTTAGGCACAGAACCGCCGCCCAGGCCAATCGCAAGTACATTCTTCACCTGCGATGAAAACAGCAGGAATGCCATCATGCCGCGGGTATAAGCCAGCTCCAGTGCGTAAGGCGCCGACAAGCGCATCGAGCTCTGGATGGTGTCTGTCCCCAGATGCAGCGAGCGCACACCATCGGATTCGCTTACATCCACACTGGAGTCGTTAGCGAAGCTGCGGTGTATGCCGCGCGCAAATGTACGAGAGCCTAAACGAAACATACTACGCTGCCGCTCCTACTTCTTCTGGTCCTATTGCTTCTGAAATTTGTGTTATAGATGTTGCTGCTTTTGTCACCTTAACTTCAGCGACCTTAAAGCGTGTATCCAGCTCCAGCAGCAGAAGGTCGATGCGCTTGATTTCCAGTTGCACGTGAGTACCGGAGGCCAGTTCCGGCAGGCTGTGTACCTTGGTGATAAAGGGCATGTCATCCAGCCGTACCAGATTCTCCCGCCACACCGTGGCACTAACTTGCTCTACACCCTCCTGAATCAGGTATTGCAGGCACCAGTAACGTTCCATGCGATTCTGGAATTCATTGTAGGCGTTGTAGGCAAGATCAAAATCACGCATCGCGGTGGTCAGCGCTTCGCTGTTTTTGGGGTATGCCGGTTCTGTATTTCGTACCACTGACAATATCTGGCGCTGGTTGATCAGGTCCACAGCGCGCCTTAAAGGCGAGGTAGTCCATGTGTATTGTGCCACGCCTAGGCCCTGGTGCGGCTCGGCCTTGACTGTCATATAAACCTTGCCGCCGTTCTGCGCGCGGTAGATGCCGGGAACATCTTGCTTGGCCAGCATCGCACCCCACTGGCTATTGGCTTCTATCATCAGTTCCGCCACCAGCTTGTCCATCGGCGAGCCGCGATGGCGACTGACAATGCGCACTCGGCCATTTTCTACATAAAAGTTGTAGTCGAGCTGAGGCGGTTTATTCGGGTCGAATTTGCCACGCGCTTTTTCCAGTGATTCCGCCAGCTTATGTAACAGTGAGAGGCGTTCCCAGTATGGGTGGCCGCTATCGGCTTGCAGCGTATTTTCATTGAAATACGGCTCCAGTAAATCATGGCGCAGATTATCGGCAATCTTCACCATCTCGACCTTGCTTTGACGGTTGATTATGGTCAGGTCGGGAGCGACGTCCAGATACATGGAAAGCGCGGGTCTCACTTGCCCCTCGGTCAAACTGAAAGGGGTAATGGCTTCTTCCGGCAGCATGGTGATCTTGTTGCCGGGCATGTAAACCGTGGAAAGGCGCTGCATGGCGATGGAATCCAGCACCGATCCGATCATAATCCCCAGAGCCGGTGCCGCGATATGGATGCCCACCCGCGTATTACCATCGGGCAGCGTCTGCACCGAGAAAGCATCGTCAATCTCGGTCGTGGTGCTGTCATCGATGCTGAAGGCTTCAACTTCAGCGAGCGGCAGATTATCCGGCAGGCTGACTGATTCATGCGCCGGGAAATCCACCCCTTTGGGGAAGTACTCACGCAAAAAGGCGCCGAAGTGATAATCCTGCGCCGAGGGTATGGCTCCGCAAGCCTCTAGCAGCTTGATCTGGCTGCTGTTGAATTCGGTTGCCGCCTGATCCAGCGCCTTCCATTCCGGCGTATTTTTGTCCGGCTCGTAGAACAGCATATCCAGCTTATTGCCAAACTCCGTTGGCAACTGATGCGCCTTCAATTGCTCGACATAAGCGGCAATTTTCTCCGCCTGCAGGCGCTTCTTTTCCTGCGCGGCAAGTGCGGACTTCAGATTTTCTTCCGGCGCCGCCTTGTAGCGCCCCTTGCCTTTGCGGTAGAAATACATCGGCGCGCTATGCAGACGTATTGCCACCGCGGCAGCTTCAAGCGCGTTCGGCGCATGGCCGTAATAGTCTTTTGCCAATTCCTCAAAACTGAATTCCGGCTCAGCACTGCATTCCCACAAGAATGTTGTGTCCAGCGTTTCAGCTTCGGCTGTGGCAGACTCCATGAAGCCTGCAAGCTGGCTTTCAAAACGCAACAGCACATGCGCGGTCTTGATTTTGGAGCGTTTGCCACCAAGGGCTTCAATTTGCAGTGAACCTGGATTTTCTGACATCACCGAGGCCGCTTTGAAATTGCTGTCTTCTTCGTAAAATACGTTCATGCTGCGCTTATAAAACTAAGTAGCACGTATTTTACCTCGTATTGTGCAAACGGCTTTCATGGATTTAGGCCAGTCGTTAAGATGCCGTTTAGTTTTCCTGGCGAGTCATGGATAGAAGAATCCCCGCAACGCTTGAAAGGCATTATCCATGCCGAGGATCAGCCTGCCCCGCTGGCTATACACGCGGTGCATAGCACGCTTTACCCGCCCAAACTACTCAAAGGTGGGATGAGGATGAGCCGAGCACGCGGGTTGTGCTGATTGGCAAGGGGCTGGTGAACCCAAGATACGCAATTCGCTATTGCAGATCTGAGTTAGGCATATGCCTATACTAGAAGCCAAACCTCGACCAGAAGAACAATATATTGCCATTGCCGCTTGTCCCCGGAACAAAGGTAGTATTGACCGCCGCTTTGCCATAGTTGACTGATGCTATCGGCAAAATACCCGGTATCGGGGTGTAATGGCCGAAATCAGAGCGCGCTGTCAGAAATGCGGTATAACCCAACCCCGTATGAAATCCCTGCCGCTCGCCCCATATCCATTGATGGCCATAACCCACTATGTGTTCCGGCTTATTGTGTGAATCCAGGAACGACATGGCGTAGAGTCCATCCCAGTTTCCATCCTCATCATAGCGACTACGCCCGTAGCCCAAACCCCAGCTGTCTTCATGAAAAGAGTCGATCTTTTCATCGCTATAAGCCGAGCGCAGATGATAGGTATGCAGCGGAAGATAGAGATCGTTGTTGCCCTCTCTCCACGTTTCGGTCACGCGCTTGCAGGCACGATCAAGCAGCGAAGTTGTTTCATCGCATATAGCATGCGCAGGACTTGCGGCCGAAAATAGCAACGCTGCAGATATCAAACTAGCGTATTTACGAGTCATCATGAAGATCTC
>JADGRN010000075.1 GCA_017880825.1 Methylophilaceae bacterium
ACAGGCGCTATAATCGGCAGGGTAATCCTTGTGCAGACGGCGTAACATATTGAGGACGCCGTAAATGGCACCCGTGGGTTCGTTCTGCCGATTACGCAGGTCGGGCATGGCGTGGAAGGCGCGATAGAGGTAGGATGAACCATCCACTAATAACAACGTTTTCATGAATATTTAGGTGCCCAGTATGTCTGCTGAAAAAAAACTGCCCAAATTTACCAATCCCGAACTTCTGGCTCGCGAACATCCCGCCCGCCAGTCCTGGCGAGTGTTCGAGATTATGGCAGAATTCGTCGATGCGACCGAGCGGCTGAAGGAAATCACGCCAGCGGTGTCGATTTTCGGCAGCGCGCGCACTGAGCCGGATCACCCCTATTATGCGTTGGCGGGGGAAATCGCGCGCCAATTGTCAGATGCCGGTTTCAGCGTCATCTCAGGCGGCGGGCCGGGCATCATGGAGGCAGCCAACAAGGGCGCTTTCCACGGCAAATCGCCCAGCGTCGGCCTCAATATACAGTTGCCGCACGAGCAGCATACCAATAGCTATCAGGATATTAGCCAGACGTTCCAACACTTCTTCGCACGCAAGGTGATGTTCGTCAAATACGCCTCGGCCTATGTGGTGATGCCTGGTGGTTTCGGCACGCTGGATGAACTGATGGAGGCGCTGACCCTTGTGCAGACCGGCAAGACACGCAATATCCCGATTATTCTGGTACACGAGCCGTTTTGGCGCGGCATGCTGGATTGGCTGCAAAACACGCTGGTAGCCGAGGGTATGGCTTCGCCCGAAGACATGAATTTAATTCAGGTGATTGACGAACCAAAAAAGATTGTCGAAGCAATCTTTAAGCATTACGAAACGCGTGGTTTTGAGCCTTCACCGAGTGAGCGGGAGATTCAGCTGTATTTGTAGAGAGATTTGATAATTAGGTTCACCAGCGCACACGTCTTTTTGTTAGAATTCAACCAAGTCTTAATAACACCCGAGGTTATCATGCGCAGTCTTCGTACCATGCTTGTTCTGGCTCTTGCCCTGCCATTGATGGCCTTGGCCGCCGACAGGCCGACAAACCTTGAGCCATTGCCAGAGGCTCCACCGCCACCTCCTGGAATGGACCTTGATTCTTCTCCGGAACCAGAGATATCTATCGTCAAAAAAGGCGAGGATACAGTGGAGGAATATCGTATCAATGGCGAGCTTTACATGCAAAAAGTCACCCCATCGCACGGTGTACCGTACTATTTGATGAGAGAGGACCAGAACGCCGGTTGGTCCAGATTGGATGGTATCAGTCCGCCGCTGATCATTCCTAAATGGGTGCTGTTCAAATTCTGATATCTTTCAAAAGAGGGCTGGCTAGCCCTCTTCAAGTTTCACCTTAAAGCGTTCACGAAGTTTTTATGTCTGTATTCACCACCGTCACCGCCGAACAATTGCGTCTATGGCTACGCGCCTATCCATTGGGCGAGCTGTTGGATTTGCAGGGGATTGCCTCAGGTATCACCAATACCAACTATTTTGTTACGACCAGCAGTGGGCGCTACGTGCTGACCTTGTTCGAGAAAAATTCTGCTGCTGAATTGCCCTTTTTTCTCAATCTGATGGCGCACTTGGCCGAACGCAAGATGCCTTGCCCGCATCCGGTCGCAAATCATGACGGCGAATATCTGGGTATGCTGAATGGCAAGCCCGCTTCTCTAGTGAGTTGTTTGCGCGGCCACTCGCTGGAGAACCCATCGATTAAGCATTGCGCAGAAGTTGGTCGGGTGCTGGCGGAGATGCATCTGGCAGGGCAATCATTTCCCGCCTTTATGGAAAATCCGCGAGGACCCGATTGGCGCATAAAAATTGCCAAGCAGGTGATGGGATTTCTTGATGCGGGAGACAGGGCAATGCTGGAGCAGCAATTGGCATTTGAGGCCGATATGGCTGATCTGGATTTGCCGCGCGGGGTCATTCATGCTGACCTGTTCCGCGATAATGTGTTGTTTGATGGCGAAGCAATCGGTGGCGTCATCGATTTTTACTATGCCTGTAATGATATGCTGGCCTACGATCTGGCCATCGCCGCCAACGACTGGTGTGCCACTGTAGATGGCGGCATGGACACACCGCGATTACAGGCGTTGTTGAAGGCGTACCATGCTGTGCGACCATTGGGCGCAGCCGAGCATGCTGCATGGCCTGGTTTGCTGCGAATAGCGGCACTGCGTTTCTGGCTTTCGAGATTATTAGACCTGCATTTTCCGCAAGCAGGCGAACTTACGCACGCCAAGGACCCACAACATTTCCAGAAAATATTAAAAATGCGCATCAGCCAGCAGCAAGTCTTGGCAGCCATCTGGGTGTAAGCGCGAGCAACAAATGAATAGAGCATTGATATAGTGGTTTGAGTAAGTCTAGCGTCGGGGAGACATAAAGTATGAGTACATCAGGCATGGAAGTACGTCGGGTCAGTGCAGGTAATGGATGGGCCTGGATGGTCGAGGGCTTTGCCTTGTTCAAAAAGAGCCCGGTGATCTGGATCGCACTTTTTATCATCTACCTGTTGATAGGCATGATGCTCTCAGTAGTGAAAATGGTCGGGCCAATTGTGCTTAATCTGCTGGCGCCAGTATTTTTGGCTGGCTTCATGCTAGGTTGCCGCGCGCTCGATAACGACGAAGAATTGGAGATCAACCACTTATTTGCCGGTTTCAAACAAAACACTGCACAACTCATTACTGTAGGCGGCATCTATCTGGCTGGCATCATCGTCATCGTCGGCATTATGTTTTCCGGCAGTAGCGGCACCGCCTTGAGCGCGATTTTTTCGGGACAAGTGATGGATCCGCAGCAGGCAGCCGCAACTTTAGGCGACGGATTTATATTTGGAGCTCTGATCGGCCTGGCTTTAATGGTGCCATTGATCATGGCTTATTGGTTTGCTCCGGCGCTGGTGGTTTTTCATGGTATGCCCGCACTTGAAGCCATGAAGCTCAGCTTCCAGGCATGCTTGCGCAACATGCTGCCGCTTTTTGTTTACAGCCTGATTTCTGCAGCATTGCTGGTACTAGCGATTATCCCGTTGGGCTTGGGCCTGCTGGTGATGATTCCAACCATGACAGCTTCGCTATATGTCAGCTACAAAGATATTTTCGCGATTACGGAAGTGCCGCAAGTCGGGGAAATTGAAGAAGTTTGATCACCAGCAATGGGATCAGGCTGCGGTCAGCTTGGCATATTCCAGCGCCAGCCACTTCAGCCCAGCCTTGCCGAAATTGACTTGTACGCGTAAATCGTCGGCATTGCCTTCGTAACTCACTACCACACCTTGTCCAAATTTGCTGTGGGCTACGCCTTGTCCGATTTTCCATGGCATGGCGCTTTTCTGGCTGCTGCTAGGGTTGTTATGTATGGCATTCTTAGTAGGCGTGCTGTTGTAAGACGCAGTCGACATGCTGGCTTTGTGCGCAGGGCGCGCATTGAGGCGCTTGAGCAATTCTTCCGGAATTTCGTCCAGAAAGCGTGAAACAATTCCATAGCGCACCTGACCATGCAGCATGCGGCTTTGCGCGTAGCTCAGATATAACCGCTGCCGTGCCCGCGTCACTGCCACGTACATCAGGCGCCGTTCTTCTTCCAGACCATTCGCCTCGTACAAGCTCTGCTCATGCGGGCATAAACCCTCTTCCAGTCCGCTGATAAACACCGCCTTGAATTCCAGCCCTTTGGCAGAGTGTACCGTCATCAGCTGCAAAGCATCACGTCCCACATCGGCCTGATGCTCACCGGCCTCCAGACTGGCATGGGTCAAAAATTGCGTGAGCAGGGATTGCGCAACTTCCCCATTTTCATCGATCTGAATACCGATATCCTGATTGGTAAATGCCACCGCGGCACTGACCAGTTCATCCAGGTTGGCAACGCGATCTTCGCCCTCTTTTTCACCCAGATAATACTGGCGCAAGCCGGATAGGTTACTTGCCAGTTCTGCCAATTCTGGCAAAGCTAGCCCAGCGCTTTCTTCCTGCATCTGTTTGATGAGCGCGACGAAGCCTTCAATACCCCTGCCTGGGCGGCCATTGCCGACCTTGTTGACGGCCGCTTGCCATAGACTGCAATGCTGGGCGCTGGCCGCTTCTTGCAGTTGTTCCAGACTGCGGGCGCCGATACCGCGGGCTGGAAAGTTGATCACGCGCAGCAAAGCAGTGTCGTCTTCGGGATTTGCCATTAGCCGCAAATAGGCGATGGCATGCTTGATTTCGGCGCGCTCAAAGAAGCGCAGGCCGCCATACACGCGATAAGGTAATCCGGCTGAAAACAGCGCATGTTCCAGCACGCGCGATTGTGCGTTGGAGCGGTAGAGCAGGGCAATCTCGGACAAGCCGTAGCCTTCGCCATGCAGCATTTTCACTTCGTCGACAATAAAGCTGGCTTCTTCAATATCGTTGTAGGCTTCAAATACGCGCACCGGTTCGCCCTTGCCTGCGGCCGTCCACAGGTTCTTGCCGAGGCGGTTGCGGTTGTGCGTGATGATGGCATTGGCGGCGTCGAGGATATTGCTGTGCGAGCGATAGTTCTGCTCCAGTTTGATGATGTTGTGGATGGAAAAATCTTTCTCGAAGTCCAGCATGTTGCCGACACGCGCGCCACGGAATGCATAGATGGATTGGTCGTCATCACCCACCGCAAACATGCAGTTGTGCTGTCCGTTTGTACCTTGGCCCGCCAGTAATTTCAGCCACAGGTATTGCAGGCGATTGGTATCCTGAAATTCATCCACCAGGATGTATTTGAAACGGCTCTGGTAGTGCTGGCGCAGGTTGGCATCGCGCGTCAGCAGTTCATAACTGCGCAGCAGCAATTCGGCAAAATCGACCACACCGTCGCGCTGGCATTGCTTGTCGTATTCCTCGAAAATTTCGCGCATGCGTTGCGAATGGGCGTCATAGACGTCCACTGCGTGTGCGCGCAAACCCTCGTCCTTGCAGCTATTGATATAGCCCTGCACCTGTTTGGGCGGGAATTTCTCATCATCCACATTCATGGCCTTCATCAGGCGCTTGATTGCAGATAGCTGATCGGCGCTATCCAGAATCTGGAATGTGGCAGGCAGCAAAGCCTCGCGGTGATGCGCTCTTAAAAAGCGATTACACAAACCATGAAAGGTGCCTATCCACATGCCGCGCGTGCTGACAGTGAGCATGGCAGAAAGCCGGTTGAGCATTTCCTTGGCGGCTTTGTTGGTGAACGTCACCGCCAGCAAGCCATTGGGAGAAACCTGCCCAGTTTGTATGAGCCAGGCAATACGTGTAGTGAGTACGCGAGTTTTACCGCTTCCCGCACCAGCCAGAATCAGTGCTGATTGAGGGGGTAACGTGACAGCTTCGAGTTGTTTATTGTTGAGTCCGGAAAGCAATGAATCTGGCGAAGTGGGGTTGGTCATAAATGTGATTATCGCAGGTGCCAAGGGCTAAGAAAACTGATTGCTACACCTTACTGGCGGCTTGGGCAATCGATTGCGCTATCACGTTGATTTAGTTAGGGCTATTAAAACAAAAAATGCGCGCAATAAGCTGCATGCGCGCATAAAAATTGTGAACAATAGCGGGAACTAAACCGAAAAATACCTGGTCTTATTTGCAGACGACAAAATCGTCTCCCGTTTCTCCTCCCTGAACGGGAAGCCTTATTCTGATGAGGCTCTTCTACCCCGATTTTACTCCCCTTTAATCGGGGTTTTTTTTGTCCGGTTTATCTGTAAATGCGTACGTAAAGCCGGCAACTAACCGTATCTGGTTCGGGTGTTTGTTTGCAGTATAGGCCCAAGTTTTCGCTGGCGTAAAGCCCCTGATCAAACAAAGTTGTTTAATTTTACCCAAGTCCATGAAATGCATAAAAAAAGCCCCGTACCAGACGGGGCTTTTTTCTTAGGTCAGAAAGTCAATCAAAAACTACATCATGCCACCCATGCCACCCATGCCACCCATATCACCCATACCACCACCCATGGCAGGCCCATCTTCCTTAGGCAGATCGGCGATCATGCAGTCAGTGGTCAGCATCAGGCCGGCCACGGAAGCGGCGTTTTGCAGAGCGTAACGCGTTACCTTGGTTGGATCCAATACGCCCATCTCTACCAGGTCGCCATAGGTTTCATTGGCGGCATTGTAGCCATAGTTGCCGCTACCGGCAGCCACATTATTCACCACTACAGAAGGCTCAAC
Organism: Methylophilaceae bacterium; assembly: GCA_017880825.1. Taxonomy (GTDB): domain Bacteria; phylum Pseudomonadota; class Gammaproteobacteria; order Burkholderiales; family Methylophilaceae; genus JADGRN01. The sequence continues at coordinate 6,211 of JADGRN010000075.1, forward strand.
GCCAGCGTTGTAGACGATCTGGCGCAGCGGTTCTTCGATCGCGCGCAGTACGATCTTCACGCCGGCATCCTGGTCGTGGTTTTCACCCTTGACCGCAGCAATCGCAGCGCGCGTGCGTAGCAGCGCTACACCGCCGCCAGCCACGATGCCTTCTTCCACAGCAGCACGGGTTGCATGCAGAGCGTCTTCCACGCGGGCTTTCTTTTCCTTCATTTCGGTCTCGGTGGCCGCGCCAACTTTGATCACCGCCACGCCGCCGGCGAGCTTCGCCAGCCGCTCCTGCAGCTTCTCCTTGTCGTAGTCCGAGGTGGTCTCCTCGATCTGCGCCTTGATCTGCGCCACGCGCGCCTCGATGTCGGCCTTCTTGCCGGCGCCGTTGACGATGGTGGTGTTTTCCTTGTCGATCATCACCTTCTTGGTGCGGCCCAGCATGTTGATGGTGACGTTCTCGAGCTTGATGCCGAGATCTTCCGAGATCGCCTGGCCGCCGGTCAGGACCGCGATGTCCTGCAGCATGGCCTTGCGGCGATCGCCGAAG
>JADGRN010000076.1 GCA_017880825.1 Methylophilaceae bacterium
TTAACCGAAGAAGAAGTAAATGCATTACTGGAAAAAGTGACGGTGGATACAGGCGCTGCAGGCATTAAGGATATGGGCAAGGTGATGGCAGCAATCAAACCGCTGGTAGTGGGTCGCGCTGATATGGGCAAAATTTCCGGGCTGATTAAAACCAGACTGGGCAGCTAAAGGATTCAACAACTCGTAATATTCGATAACAGGGTTGGCACAAACGAAAGGGAGCGTTAAGCTCCTTTTTCACTTTATGGTACCAGCATGATTCCAGAGTCATTTATTCAAGAACTGATCAACCGCGTCGATATCGTCGATGTGATTGATCGCAGTGTCACCTTGAAAAAAGCGGGCGCTAATTATTCCGCCTGCTGCCCGTTCCATAACGAAAAGTCCCCTTCCTTCACGGTTAGTCCAACCAAGCAGTTTTATCATTGTTTTGGCTGCGGAGCACATGGCACAGCCATTGGGTTTTTGATGGAATATCAGGGTTTGAGCTTTGTCGAGGCGGTGAACGAGCTGGCCAAGATGGTTGGCATGATCGTGCCGCAGGAGACCAGAAACCCGGACAGGCCCGAGCAGAAAGTCATGCCAGGCATGCAAGAGGCGCTGCAACGCACCTCCAATTATTATCGTAGCGAGCTGAAAAAATCAGCGAGTGCGATAGAGTATCTGAAAAGCCGTGGCCTGAGCGGTGAGATTGCTGGTCGATTCCGGATGGGTTATGCGCCTTCGGGCTGGCAAAATTTGGCAAGCATTTTCGACGATTATCAGGCGGAAGGGCTGGCGACTGCAGGACTGGTGATCGATAACGAACAAGGGCGCCGCTATGATCGCTTTCGCGATCGTATTATGTTCCCGATTCATGACCAGCGCGGGCAGGTGATCGGTTTCGGTGGCAGGGTACTGGGCACAGAGGGTGAGGATATGGGACCTAAATACCTCAACTCTCCCGAAACTCCGCTGTTCCAAAAGGGTCATGAATTGTATGGCCTGTTTCTGGCGCGGCGCGCTATACGCGATGCCGGCCAGGCGCTGGTGGTCGAGGGCTATATGGACGTGGTGGCGCTGGCGCAGTACGGCATTGAATACGCAGTAGCGGCGCTGGGTACCGCGACCACGCCTTACCACATCACAAAATTGATGCGGCAAACGGACGACATTGTATTCTGTTTCGATGGTGACGCCGCAGGCCGCAAAGCGGCGTGGCGTGCAGCGATGAACGCATTGCCGGCCTTGACCGACGGCCTGCGATTAAGTTTTTTATTTTTACCGGCCGAGCACGATCCTGATAGTTACGTGCGTGAGTTTGGTAAAGCTGCGTTTGAAGACGCAATGAAAACTGCCTTGCCTTTGTCGCAGTACATTATTCAGTATTTGAGTGCAGAAAATGCGCTGCAATCGCAGGAGGACAAGGTGCGCTTTCTTAACGAGGCTGAACCTATCCTTAAGCAGATTGTGGCGCCGAGGACGGCATTGTTACTGCGCAAACATATTGCCAAGCTGGCGGAAATTTCACTGGATGAAATGCATGCCATGATCAAGCTACCGGAAACCAGCCGGCGACCGCCGAGAGCCTTACCCAGGCAGACACGCACACCAATGTCGGTACAACGCAGATTTGTGCAGATGCTGGTGATGCGACCACAACTCGCTGACGAGGACGACAAGCTGTGGCTACGTGGCAACAGTGCGGATGATGAGTTGGTGCGCAGTACGCTGGAAGTGGCGATTGCCAATCCGCAGTCGAATCCAGCTGCTTTATTACGCGAGCTTGAAAACCGGGTGGATGGACCCATATTACGAACACTGGAACAAGAAGTGCACATGCTGGATGACAGCCTGGATTTTGTGCTGGAGTTTGAAGGTGCGCGCAAACAGCTTAAGGATATGTATATCCAACGCGAAAGTGTCGCCATGTTGGAAAGAATCAGGGAAAAAAGCCTGAGTGAGCTGACTGCAGAAGAAAAACAAGTGCTTAAGGCGGTGGGCAATTCTGGCAGTAAAAACAGGCAATGATTTTGAGATATAATGCAGGGTTTTCCGTAACCAGTAGGGTTCAGGATTTGGGGTAAACATGGCTAATGAGCAGCTAAACGTAAAAATCGAAGATCAAGGCGATGAGGCTGAGGTACGCCGCACGCGGTTAAAAACCCTGATTGTCCTTGGTAAGGAGCGTGGTTATTTAACCTACGCTGAAATTAACGATCATTTGCCGGACGACGTCCAGAATTCCGAGCAGATTGACGGCATTATTGGCATGATTAACGACATGGGCATTCAGGTGTATGAAGAAGCGCCTGATGCGGAAGTGTTGCTGATGTCGGATAGCCCGCCTGCAGTAACCGATGAAGACGCAGTGGCAGAGGCCGAACAGGCACTTTCCACCGTGGATTCGGAGTTTGGTCGCACCACCGACCCAGTGCGCATGTATATGCGCGAAATGGGCACGGTCGATTTGCTCACGCGCGAAGGCGAAATTGAAATCGCCAAGCGCATCGAAGACGGCCTCAAGCACATGGTGCAGGCGATCGCCGCCTGCCCCACCACGATCGCGGAACTACTTGCTCTGATTGATAAAGTAGAAAACAACGAGATGGTGGTAGATGACTTGGTAGATGGCCTAATCGATTCTGATATTGGCTTGCAGGAAGCCATGGCGGCGGAAGCTGAAGCGAAAGCCGAAGAAGTCGAAGAAGAAGAGGATGATGACGGCGCTAAAGCCGCAGCTATCTCTGCAGAAGCCTTGGCTAAACTGAAGGCTGAGGTGCTGGTTCGCTTTACGGTGATTCGTGAAGCGAATCAAAAAATGACGGCTATTCTGCAAAAGAAAGGCTCGCAGGACAAAGATTACAAAAAGCTGCAAGACGTCATTCTCAATGAGCTGATGGCTTTCCGCTTCTCTGCCAAGCAGGTTGAGGCGCTATGCGATCATGTGCGCACCATGGTTGAGGGAGTGCGCAGACATGAGCGCAAGATCATGGAATTCTGCGTTGATAAATCCGGCATGCCACGCCAGCACTTCATCAAAACATTTCCTGGCAACGAAGGCAACTTGGATTGGTTGGCAGGCGAGCTTGCCCTTGGCAAACCTTACTGTGAACGCCTGGGCCGTTTCAAACACTCGATTGTTGACCAACAGCAACAGCTGCTGGATTTGCAGGCACATGTGGGCATTCCTATCAAGGAATTGAAAGAGATCAACAAGCAGATGTCCACCGGCGAAGCGCGTGCACGTCGTGCCAAGCGTGAAATGATCGAGGCCAACCTGCGCCTGGTGATTTCCATCGCCAAAAAATATACCAACCGCGGACTGCAATTCCTGGATTTGATCCAGGAAGGCAATATCGGCTTGATGAAGGCCGTGGATAAATTCGAATATCGTCGCGGTTACAAGTTCTCGACCTATGCTACCTGGTGGATCCGTCAGGCGATTACGCGTTCGATCGCTGACCAGGCGCGCACCATTCGTATTCCGGTGCACATGATCGAAACCATCAACAAGATGAATCGTATCTCACGTCAGATTTTGCAGGAAACCGGCCTGGAACCTGATCCGGCGACCTTGGCAGAAAAGATGGAAATGCCGGAGGATAAAATTCGCAAAATCCTCAAGATTTCCAAAGAGCCAATTTCGATGGAAACACCGATTGGTGATGATGATGATTCGCATCTTGGCGATTTCATCGAGGACCACGCAACTCTGGCCCCGGTGGATGCGGCCATCTACGCCAGCCTGCGCGAAGCCACCAAGGAAGTGCTGGAGTCACTCACAGCACGTGAAGCCAAAGTATTGCGCATGCGTTTCGGTATCGAGATGAATACTGACCACACATTGGAAGAGGTTGGCAAACAGTTTGATGTGACGCGTGAGCGTATACGTCAGATTGAAGCCAAGGCGTTGCGCAAGTTGCGCCATCCTACGCGCTCTGAACGTCTGCGCAGCTTCCTTGAAACCGGCAACGACTAGGGTGCAGTTTCCGGCACTCTAGCTCATGCTTGGCTAGAGCAGTGGACTCATAATCCGTTTACTCAGGTGTAGTAAATTAGTAGAAGCAAGTAAAATAGCGGGTTACAGCGTAATAATGCAGTAAAAAATAGCTTACACACTTACCAAAAAGTTTTTGCTTGGTTTTCGTGCAAGCAATGTTAAGTAAAATAGTTTCAACGGGCCTATAGCTCAGTTGGTTAGAGCAGCGGACTCATATCTAAATGTGCCTTACGTTTGGAAACTGCGTAAGGGATGGTGTCAAATTCGGTGAAACCTAAGTGCAGCAATGCATATGACAACGCCGAGCCAAGCTTCAATGCGAAAGCATTGTTGAAGGTGTAGAGACTAGACGGCACCCACCTAAGTCAAAAGATATGGTGAAGGCATAGTCCAGCGAGTAGCGAAAGCTACACAAAGCAGAATCCGTTGGTCGCTGGTTCAAGTCCAGCTGGGCCCACCAACAACATAGATAGGACTGTTTAAAACACAGTCCTATTTTTTTGGACGTAACTTACACACTTAGTTCGTTTGCCCAAAGCGTGAAAAGAATTTACAGTGTGCTATGCCTCAAAAATCCCCCGCCACTCAAATCCCCCTTGCACGTAAGCTTATCGTTTACAGACGTGAGCACAGCGATGTATGGCAATGCCGTTACAAAGTAGACGGCAAGTGGCAACGTGCGACAAATGCAATGCATTTCTACATTTTCACAAACCTGGCCATATTCCACCTTGCGCCAAATGTCATGGAACACATTTCCATCGACTAAAAATGAAATTTAAAGACTACTACGAGATTCTCGGTGTTGCTCGTACCGCGACGAATGATGAGATCAAAAAGGCTTATCGCAAACTCGCCCATCAATATCATCCCGACATCTCGAAGGACCCTGCCGGTGAGGAGAAATTCAAAGAAGTCGGCGAAGCCTATAGTACGCTGAAAGATGCAGAAAAACGCGTTGCTTATGACCAGTTAGGAAGTCATCCAAATGGTCAGGAATTCAGACCGCCGCCAGAGTGGGCTAGTCAGCACGGCAATCAGGAATTCTCATTTGAAGATATCGACCTATCCGATTTATTTTCAAGTTTCTCCAGTGGCAAGCGTCATGCTCAAGGTCGGAATATGCCTATGCCTGGACAGGATTACGAATTATCGACCCAGATTACGCTTGAAGATGCTTATCATGGCACGACGGTAGATCTCAGTTTCACTGTGCCAGAATATGATAACCAGGGACAATTGAAGCGCGTGCCACATACATTCAAAGCACGGATTCCGAAGGGCGTAACGAATGGTCAAAAAATGCTCCTTCGAGGTAAAGGAGGGAAAGGCTTTCATGGCGGCCGCGATGGTGATCTCTACCTGAATATTAGTTTCATCCTTCACCGGTTGTTTCGTGTCATGAATTACGACCTTTTTATTGATTTGCCACTCACCCCATGGGAGGCAGCATTAGGAGCAACGGTCAAAGTCCCAACATTAAATGGCGCAGTTAATCTCAAAATACCTGCCGGAACCAGTAGTGGGCAAAAACTTCGTATCACCAAACGCGGCATGCCCAAACAGAATCACGAACATGGCGATCTTTTTGCAATCGTACAGATTTCAGTCCCGCCAAACCCAACTGAGCAGGAGCGCGCATTACTAAAGCAGTTAGCGGACACCTCAACGTTTAATCCACGCGAACATTTTGTATAGGAGATACCTTCATGAATATCGATCATTCTGAATGGATGTGGCTTGATGAACATCATGAAGTTTCATTGGATGAGCTCATGGAACTATCTGGGCTCTCTCTGGAAGAATTACACCACTTGGTAGAAAGCGGTGCACTCATACCCAACAATCCGGATGAAGACGCCTGGAATTTCAACAGTCATTGCGTTGTGTCGATACGAACACTCTCTCGACTCAAGCATGATTTCGCGTTAGAGCCTAACGCGTTCGCATTGACGCTGGTTTTTCTGGAGCGTATTCGGACACTTGAGTTTCAATTGCGTGGTTTAGGTCACGTAAAGATCGAAGACGATGTTGAGTAAGCTAAGATGAATTACCCCGCGCCAAGAGCGCGGGGTAATTCATTATGGTACGAGTTGGAATCTTTCTTTGATAATTGTTGTTTAGTTTCTTGGTAGCTTGAAACACTGGCACGTCGAATAGCTGTACCTTGAAAGTGTAGTAAAGCAGTCTGTAAGATGTAAGGCCTATGGAATGATTTATTTAGGGATAGAAATGGCGTCAAAGGCAGATATTGAGCACCACTATGATGTGGACAATGATTTTTTTGCACTATTCCTGGATAAAAAATACCGCGCATACAGTTGCGGGGTATGGAAGAGCGCCATAGATCTAGAGCAAGCACAAGAGGATAAACTCGACAGATTGTGCCGCTATGCCAATGTGTTACAAGACCATCGCGTAATTGATGTAGGTTGTGGTTGGGGTGGCTTAATGAAACGTATTATCGAAAAGTATCCGAGCACGCATGTACATGGCTTAACCTTAAGCACACAACAGTTTGAATACGTTAACAGCACCCGGAACCAGCAGCTTTCGGTTGATTTATGCTCGTGGCAAGACTACCAGTCCCCTGAGCGCAAATTTGATTCGATTATTTCCATTGGGGCTTTTGAGCATTTTGCATCGTTCGAAGATCACGCCGCATCTCGTCAACGTGA
>JADGRN010000077.1 GCA_017880825.1 Methylophilaceae bacterium
GTACTGCAGTACCTAGGCAACGCTATTTAAAGTCCGAGTGCTGGGAAGCATTTCAACAATCAGACTGGTTTCAGCGCCTCAACTCAAGAACGCGCGCCGTCGCCAAAACCGTGTTATTGCACGACAACGGCATCGAAGCGCGACATCTGGCCTTGGAATCGCTGGAACATGCTTTTCAAATCGATCCGGATACATTGCATGCACGGTTTCTTGAAAACGCTCCCGCACTTGCACGCAAAGCCGGCAAGGCGGCGCTTAAACAAGCAGCATTGGAGCCATTGCAGATAGACGCGGTGGTGGTCAGCACCTGCACTGGCTATCTGTGCCCGGGCCTGAGCAGTTATGTAATCGAACAATTAGGATTACGCCGCGATGTACAAGCCTACGATCTAGTTGGTCAAGGTTGCGCGGCGGCGCTGCCAAACTGGCAATTGTCGAGCGCGCTGCTGGCATCGCAACAATGCGATCATGTGCTCTCAATATGTGTCGAAGTATGCAGCGCCGCCATGTACCTGGACGACGATCCAGGCGTGATGATCAGCGCCTGTCTTTTCGGTGATGGCGCGGGTGCAGCGGTGCTGTCCCGGTTGCCACAGAAGCATGCCAGACGTATCGAGTGGCGCGGCTGCGAATCGCTGATTAACCCATCACAACGCAACGCACTGCAATTTGAGCAGCGCAATGGCATGCTGCGTAATATTCTGAAACGGGAGGTGCCGCGTCTGGCCGCCGAACACGCGCATCAGGTGCTGAAAACTGTATTGAATCGTACGGATATCAATATCGCCGACATCAAATGCTGGATCATGCATGCCGGCGGACGCGATGTGCTGCTGGCAATGGAAAAGAAATTCGGTATCCCCAAGGAATGTTTTCGCTATAGCGCCGCCATGCTGCTCGAATATGGCAACCTGAGCAGCGCATTTGTTTATTTCGTATTGCAGACGGCCCTGAAAGACAAGGCGCAAGGTGGCGCCTGGTGGATGTCGTCATTCGGCGCCGGTTTCAGCTGCCATGGCGCGCTGTTGCAGGTCGAGTAATCGAGCATGCACACTTCGTTTCCCAGAGTGCTGCAAGAAGAAATGCTGGATGAGTTGCCTGAAGATGATCCCCGAGCAATGCGCTCGCGCCGCGATTTGCAGCGGATCAATCGCATCATGGGTGCGGTCGGTATTATTGCCCAAGCGCTTAAGCGCAGTCAGCATGCCCCGAAATGTATCATCGAACTGGGGACGGGTGACGGCAGCCTGATGCTAGGCTTGGCGAAGCGCTTTGCCGTAGATTGGCCTGGCGTGCATGTCACCCTGCTGGATCGGCTGAATCTGGTCAGCAGCGCAACCTCTGGAGAATTCAACCGCTTGGGCTGGACGGTAGAGATCCTGCAAGCCGATGTGCTTGAATGGGCCGAATCTCCAATGACCCGTCGGTGGGATATAGGATTAGCCAATCTTTTCATTCACCACTTCGATTCCATGCAAATCCAAACGCTTTTCGCAGCGCTTGGCCAACGTACCGATTTGTTCGTCGCTTGCGAACCGCGGCGCAGCCGGTTGCCGTTGTTTGCGAGCAAGCTGGTGGGCTTGATCGGGGCCAACGCTGTTACCCGAAAAGATGCGGTACTCAGCGTGCAGGCAGGTTTTTACGGTCAGGAATTATCAGCATTGTGGCCATCTGACACGGCTGAATGGAGCTTGGAGGAAGGCGCCGCAAGATTATTCAGCCACCGATTCATCGCGCGGCGCAAGGCTGGCTGAAAGATGGATAAGGCTTACGACGCCATCATCATAGGCGCTGGTCCGGCGGGCGCCAGCGCTGCAATACTGCTGGCGCGAAGTGGCTGGCGCGTGGCGCTGGTGGAAAAACTGGACTTCCCTCGACGCAAAGTATGCGGTGAGTGCATTGCAGCAAGCAATCTGCCGTTACTGGATGCGCTGGGAATCGGTGAGGCCCTGGCTAGTCTGGCCGGAGCGCCGTTAAGGCGCGTCGCGCTGATGTATCGCGATCAAACGATTCATGCCGCGCTGCCGCAGCTTGCCGATGCGAAACACCCTTGGGGTAAGGCCTTGGGCCGCGAGCATCTGGATAGCCTGCTGCTGGAGCAGGCAAGAAAATCCGGCGTTGAGATATTTCAACCATGGACCGCAAAAACGGTCGAGGGCGAGCCCGGTCGCTTTTATTGCAGCATTGCCCAAGCACATTCGGCAGAAAACCTGACCTTGTCGGCGCCGGCGCTGATTGCTGCACACGGCTCCTGGGAAATAGCGCCGACTAATGACCTTAAACAGCGTCCACATCGCAATTCGGATTTGTTCGCCTTCAAGGCAAATTTCAAAAATACCAACCTGGACACGGACTTGTTGCCGGTGCTGTCGTTTTCCGGAGGCTATGGAGGTATGGTGGTTGGTGATCACGCAACCACGACTTTGGCCTTCTGCATACGTAGGGATGCCTTGGCCAGAAGCCGGCTGGCAATGCCCAAACATAGCGCGGCTGAGGCTGCGGTTGCCTATGTGGCAAATGATTGCGATGGAGTGGCGGCCATGCTGTCGCAAGCTGAACAACACGGGTCCTGGCTCAGCGTCGGCCCGATCCGCCCCGGCATACGAATGCCAAAGCAAGGCGGTCATGCATTCTTGATCGGAAATGCGGCGGGAGAAGCGCATCCGATCATAGGCGAAGGCATCAGCATGGCGATTCAATCGGCCTGGCTGTTGGCTGATAATCTGGCGGGAAACAAACAAGCAATGTCGGATAAACAAAAACAAATGCGGCTGCATCGGCGATATGCCGCCGCATGGCAGCGCAATTTTGCGCCGCGTATCCGCCTTGCCGCCCTATTCGCACACGTGGCAATGCGCCCGGTGCTGGCGGACTGCATGTTTCCTCTGCTGAAACGCTATCCGCAACTGCTGACCCGTGCTGCAAGATGGGGCGGCAAGGTGCAATACCTGGATTTGGGTAAATCTGCGGCTGACCCGTTAGCGGAGACGATGTGAATTACTTCTGAACAAGCTGTCAACTATTCAGGATCAGGAATGTCGAACTGATTCGGGCTCCTGCAATATACGCCCGACCTAGGGTTATGTTGGATAACGAACATACAACTTAAAACCCTTTGATATAACTTCAGATGTTTTATTAACTTAGAAAATGACCATGAAACTTTATTACAGCCCCGGCGCCTGCTCTCTTTCACCGCATATCGTTCTGAACGAAGGTGGGTTCAGTTTTGGAATGGAAAAGGTTGACCTGGTCAGCAAGAAAACTGAAAGCGGCGCCGATTTCACCGCGATCAATCCCAAGGGTTATGTGCCCGCTCTGGTGCTTAACGACGGCCAGGTACTGACTGAGGGGCCGGCGATTATTCAGTATCTGGCCGACAGCGTGCCGGAAAAGAAACTCATTCCTGCTGCCGGCAGCATGGAACGTTATCGTGTGATGGAATGGCTCAATTTTATTTCAACCGAGCTGCACAAAGGTTTCGGGCCATTGTTCAATGCAAATGCGCCCGATGAGTGGAAAACTGTCGTTAAAGCGCAGTTGTTAACCCGCATCAACTATGTTGGCCAGCAACTGGAAGGCAAGAACTGGTTAATGGGCACAGATTTTACTGTGGCTGACGCCTACCTGTTCACAGTGCTGAGTTGGGCAAACCACGTGGGGCTTGATCTCACATCCGTACCACAGATTACCGGGTATCTTAAACGCGTAGCCTCCAGACCATTGGTGCAGACCGCGCTCAAGGCTGAAGGACTGCTGGACTAAACCTCGGAAGGGCAATAATCAGGAGTAATAAATATGTTAAAAAATATCGGATATGCAGCACATGACTCAAAGACACCGTTGGTGCCTTTTAATTTCGAGCGGCGCGAAGTTGGCGCACAGGATGTATTGATTGAAATTCAGTATTGCGGCGTTTGCCATAGCGATCTGCACCAGGTGCGTGATGATTGGGCAGGCAGCACTTACCCGATAGTCCCCGGACACGAAATTGTCGGCCGTGTGCTCAAAGTGGGTAACGAAGTTGATGAATTCAAGTCTGGCGACCTCGCGGGCGTTGGCTGCCTGGTAGATTCATGCCGGTTATGTACGGAATGCAATGAGCACCTGGAGCAGTTCTGCGACAGTGCCGTATTCACCTACAACAGCCCGGACAAGCATACCGGCAAGATGACTTACGGCGGATACTCCAACCAGATCGTGGTAGATAAGCGTTTTGTGCTGAGAATTTCCCACCGGCTTGACCTGGCCGCCACCGCGCCGTTGCTGTGCGCCGGCATCACCACCTATTCACCGCTGCGTCACTGGAATGTCGGCAAAGGCGATAAGGTAGGCATAGTCGGGCTGGGCGGGCTGGGGCACATGGCGGTGAAGTTCGCCCATGCCTTTGGTGCGCACGTGGTGCTGTTTACCACGTCTCCCGGCAAGACCGAGGATGCCAAACGCCTGGGCGCAGACGAAATAGTGATTTCAAAGAATCCGGATGAAATGAAGCAGCATTTGAAGAGCCTTGATTTCATCCTGAATACCGTCGCCGCCGCGCATGACCTGGATCAATACACCGCCTTGCTCAAGCGCGACGGCACCATGTGCCTGGTTGGCGTGCCGGGTAGTCCGCATCCTTCGCCGAGCATAGGCAACCTCATCTTCAAGCGCCGCAGCCTTGCCGGCTCCTTGATTGGCGGTCTGAAGGAGACTCAGGAAATGCTGGATTTTTGCGCCGAGCACAACATTACTTCAGACATCGAATTGATCCCGATCCAGCAAATCAACGTCGCTTTCGAGCGCATGTTGAAGAGTGATGTGAAATATCGTTTCGTGATTGACCTGGCAAGCATGGAGACCTTGGCAAGCCAAGAGAACCAAGAGAGCCTGGAGAGTCTGGATAGCGGCGTGGGAGCTGCCAATTAGTCGCTGCCGATAATTGCGTTAATATGTGGTCTGGCCCGGCACCCTGACAGGTGCCGGTTTTTTATCCGGCACGGTTTTTTTGGAATGTTTCACCTGAATTTTATGCAACCAGCGCTTCCCACCTCATTGACATTTACCTTGCGCAATCCCGGTTTTCTCAAGCTGATGGTTTTTCGGGTGCAGATCGTTCTGGCTTACCAGATCATGGCGGTGGTGGTTGGCTGGCATATCTATGAACTCACGCGCGACCCGCTGGCGCTAGGCTTGATCGGGCTGGCTGAGGTCATCCCCTATTTCTGCTGTGCGCTGTTTGCCGGGTACGCGGTGGATCATCATTCGCGGCGCATGTTTGGCGTGCTGGCCTCTGCGGCGGTATGTCTGAACGCGCTGGTTCTGGCGCTGGTTGCCGCCGGGGTAGTAGCTGGCAACCCGTCGCTATGGATTTATGGATCAATCGCTTTTGTGGGGCTGGCGCGTGCATTTATTGGCCCTTCCTACAGTGCGTTATTCGCACTGATATTGCCGCGCGATCAATATGCGCGCGCCTCCGGCATAGGCAGTTCCGCATTTCAGTTGGGGCTTATTGTCGGCCCGGCGCTGGGTGGTGCACTGGTGGGCTGGGCCAGCATTACCGCCGCTTACGCAGTGTCCGCCGTGCTTGCCTTGAGTGCTACATCGACTTTGCTGACATTACGCATCGTGGAGCCGCCGCCTGCCGAAGCCTCTCCGGTGTTCTCCAGTATTGCAGAAGGCCTGCGCTTTGTATTCAGCAACCAGATCATCCTTGGCGCGCAGGTACTGGATATGTTTGCCGTACTGTTCGGCGGCGCGGTCGCCATGCTGCCTGCATTCGTCCACGATGTTTTCCATTACGGGCCGGAAGGCCTGGGCATCCTGCGCGCCGCACCCGCCATCGGCGCCATCCTGACCGGCATCATGCTGGCGCGCCACCCGTTGAACAAACACGCCGGGCGCTATTTGCTTGTAGCGGTTGCGGGGTTTGGCGTTTGTATTATTGGCTTCGCGCTCAGCGCGCAGTTCTGGCTGGCTGCATTTTTCCTGATGCTATCCGGCATGCTGGATGGGGTGTCGGTGGTGCTGCGTACCACCATCATGCAACTGGTGACGCCGGATGCCATGCGCGGGCGTGTGTCTGCCATCAACGGCATTTTCATCGGCTCCTCCAATGAGCTGGGCGCCTTTGAATCCGGGGTGGCCGCGCGCCTGATGGGCCTGGTGCCCTCGGTGATCTTCGGCGGCATCATGACCTTGACGGTGGTGGCGACAACCGCGCATTTCGCGCCCAAGTTGCGTAAACTCGATCTTCATCAATTGCATTAAAGGCGGTTCAATTCCGTGAATGAGTACCCAGTGATTACCTGGACAGAGTCTGGCGCAACCTGCTCTGCCCGTTGGCGCTCCGAGGGCGGCGCGCCGCCGCCCAAGCGCGTAGTCGTAGCCGACGACACCATTACGGCGGATGTAGCGTATCGTCTCGCCTGCGAGGGCACCGCGCTGCTATGGCGCGGTGATTTTCAGAATGCGCGCCAGTTGTTGCAGGCACTTTCACGGCGTTTGGATCGTAAACCGCGACGCGCTGAACGCAGGGCGCCCAAACCTGAGCCGTCAGCGGCCGAGGCTTTCCATTTGTATCGCCAGGCGCAATCGCAGCGCGCACGTACGCTGGCGATGCTGCTGATACCGTTGGCGGCTGATTACAGCATCCCTCTGCG
>JADGRN010000078.1 GCA_017880825.1 Methylophilaceae bacterium
TGACAGTGCCGAACATCCGATAAAAGTCGGAAATCCGAAAATAATTCACATGCTCATAAAAAATATCGAACCATGCCCGGTGTTCGCATATCCAGTCGAAGCATGGCACTTCGATGTATATTTTTCCGCTTCCGCCATTGGCTTCTTTCAATTGAAGCAAGAAGTTAAATGGGTCCTGAATATGCTCTAGCACATGCCGCAACACCAGACCGCTTGCCTTGATACCAACTCCGGGTTCAAAGCAATGGTTCATTGCTCTCGGGTTGCTGCCTTCATAGGTCGGGTCAAAACCAGTAACATCGAACCCTTTACCCAAGAGCATTTCAAGAAAGAAACCCTTGCCGCAACCTACCTCAACAATCGAATCTCGCCCCATGCACCGATCAATGATGCAGGATACGGATTCGAGGTGCTCTTGAAACAACGGGCTTAGAGCCTGTTCATTTTGATAGTGAGCATCGTACGCCATCAACTCAGGGCGAAAGGCTGCGTTATAAACGAGTCCAGTCCGTTGGTCTTCCACCAGTTGCACATCTCCTTTGGGGCACGCCTTGGCTTCCGCTTCAGTGGCGTACATACGGTTCTGAAAAATCGGTAATTGCTCTTGTTGATAGAGCAGTTTCGTTTGGTCTGCCTGATTCATAGAGATACCTCATGTCTGACACCGACCACACAGGGCGGATCAACAAGGTTGTCTGGACGTACTCCGAATTTGAGTAGATCGCGGCGACCATATTCATCGGCGATTTGTTCTGCGAGCTGTCGTATCGTTATGGATATGCCAGAGCAAATATTGACCGGCCCCTGCTCGTCGCTTAGTGCGGTTTCTACGATCATTCGTGCGGCTTCGCGAACATCGAGAAAATCACGTATCTGCTTGCCACTAGTCAGTTCGGCAGGTTCACCGGCCATGAGCTTGGCGCGCAAATAGGGCGCCAGCCGCCGTGCATCCTCACCTTCTCCATGAAGATAGAACAAACGGCACCAGGCAAACTCGACCCCTTGCTGGGGAAGCCATTGCGAAAGCGCCATGAAGGCAGCAGCCTTTGCTCCTGCGTACGGCGTTAATGGCCGCAAGGGAGTTTCAATGGATAGCATACCCCCGGTGAGATCGTACTCGAAGCAGGTGCCGATACCGATGAAGCGTCTCACCCCCGCCTGGGCAGCACCTTTCGCCAGTTGAAGCGTCCCAGTCAAACAATCGAGATTGTTGGGGGATTGGAGATATTTCCCGGGCTCGGCATACCAAGCGACGTGGATCACGATATCGATGTCTCTGCAAACATCTGCCCACCAAGCGGCACTCTCTGCAAAGAGGTCCGGTGTGGTGACAACTGTTTCAATGCCTTCCAGAGTTGCAAGCTGACCCTGCTTTCCGTCACGGACCACCCCCCGAACCCGAGCGCCACGTTCACCTAAAGTCCGCAGCACTTGGCGACCAACAAAGCCGGTGGATCCCGTAAGTAGAACGATGCCCGTCATGCGATCTCCAGTTTTGGTACCGCTGTGACGAATTTCGTACCGAGTTCCGCCAGCCGGCCATTTTGTTGCTTGACCTCAGCGGCAATATTCCAGGGCAGGATCAATAGGTAGTCGGGGCGATGTTCGAGCAACACGGCCGGTGCCAGGATGGGGATGTGGCTACCCGGCATAAACTTGCCCTGCTTAGCCGCGGCGGCATCGCAGATAAACGGTAGCAGGTCGGGTTTGACGCCGGCGTAATTGAGCAGGGTGTTGCCCTTGGCGGCGGCGCCGTAAGCGGCCACTTTCTTGCCTACGCGTTTTTGTTCGATCAGAAAAACCAGGAGGTCGTCCTTCACCCGGTCTGCCCTGGCTTGAAAGTCTTGATAGGTGGCGAGTGTTTGCAGGCCGCGCCGCGCTTCCTCTGCCAGCAGCGCACTAACGGCGGGAGAAACCTGGCGAGCCTCTTCGGCATGGCAGCCATAAATTCGCAAGCTGCCGCCATGGGTGGGCAATTCTTCGACATCCCAGACGCTCAAGCCGGCGGACTTGAAGATGCGCTCGACTGTGTAAAGCGACAGATAAGAAAAATGCTCGTGATAGACGGTGTCGAACTGGGTGTGTTCGAGCAAGCGCATTAAATGCGGAAATTCCAGGGTGATGGTGCCGCCGGGTTTGAGCGCAGCTTTCAGGCCTCGGGTAAAGTCGTTGATGTCGGGCACATGGGCATAGACGTTGTTGCCGGCAATTAGATCGGCCTGCTTGCCCTCAGTGACGAGGCGCTGTGCCAATGACATACCAAAGAATTCGCGCAGGATGGGTATGCCGAGGCTTTCCGCTGCGGCAGCCGTGCTGGCGGTGGGTTCGATGCCGAGGCAGGGTATGCCCGCCGCGACGAAATTCTTGAGCAGGTAACCGTCGTTGGCCGCTACTTCAATGACAAAACTTTCCTTGTTCAGTCCGAGGCGCGCAGTGATCATCCGCGCATAACGGGCGGCGTAATCCAGCCAGCTTTGCGACATGGAAGAAAAGTAGGCGTAATCGTGGCTGAACAATTCATCTGCCTGGGCGTAATCCTCGGTCTGCATCAGCCAGCAGTGTTCGCAAACATACAGCTTGAGCGGGTAGTAATGCTCCGGTTTCTTGAGGTCGTCAGCGGTGAGATAGGCGTTGGACGGCGGCGCAAAGCCGAGGTCGAGAAAAATATGTTCCAGCGGTGCGTGGCAGTGTCGGCAGTTCATACAACAATTCCGGGAAAGTCAGCAGTCATCGGAGGATGGCTGCTGTCGCGCTGTGAAAGATCAGTGACCGGCAGCGGCCAGCTTATTCCAAGGTGCGGCTCGTTGCAGGACACGCCACCTTCCGCTTCGGGCGCGTAAAACGTGGTGTGAAGATACAGCAGTTCGCTGTCTGCTTCCAGTACCTGAAACCCGTGCGCACAGCCTTCCGGAATGACCATCATGCGTGCATTCCCGGGCGAGAGTTCCTCGGCATGCCATTGCAGGAAGGTGGGTGAACCGGCGCGCAGGTCAACCGCCACGTCCCACACCCGCCCCTTGAGACAGCGCACCAGTTTCATTTCCGCGTGCGGCGGGCGCTGGTAATGCATGCCGCGCATCGCGCCTGCCGCCGCAGTGCGGGAATGGTTGATTTGGACTATGCGGCGGTCACCGATCACGGCGGCCAACTCACGCTCGCAATAAAGGCGGGCGAATGCGCCCCGGTGGTCGGACAAGGGTGTGGTTTCGATGACAATGACACCCGGCAGCGCCGTCTGCAAGACATTCAAGGGGCGCTCCACTCCTGTCCGTTAGCACGAGCTTGTGCGATGAATGCGGCAAGTTGGGATCGGCTCTCGATGCCATCATCAGACAGGTAAGCCCGATACCAATCGGCAGTGGCGGCCAGCGCTTCGTCCAGCGGCCACACAGGGCGCCAGCCGAGCTGCGTGTGCGCCTTGGTGCTATCGAGGTACAGCAGCCCGGCCTCGTGGGGCTGGGGGCGATCTGTCATTTTCCAGCCCAGCTCCGGCCAGTGGCTTTTCAAGCGCGTCAGCACATCCGCAACGGTGCGGTTGCCTTCTGGCTCGGGGCCGAAGTTCCACGCTTCCGCGAATTCTCGCCGCCCCTCAAGCAGTTTCTGTCCGAGTAACAAATAACCGCTCAGAGATTCGAGCACATGCTGCCAGGGGCGGGTGGCCAGGGGCGAACGAATTTCCAGTGCATGACCGACGGCAATCGCCCGCACCAGATCGGGGATCAAGCGGTCTTCCGACCAGTCTCCGCCGCCGATGACGTTGCCCGTGCGCGCCGTGGCGAGCAGCGGCGCCTGTGCTTCATGAAAGAACGCGCTGCGGTAACTGGCAGCGATGAGTTCCGCTGCGGCTTTCGACGCGCTGTAGGGATCATGTCCGCCGAGGCGGTCCGTCTCGCAGTAGCCTCTTTCCCACTCGCGATTCTCATAACATTTGTCGGTGGTGACCACCATGATGGCGCGAACGCTTGCGGTGTGACGGCAAGCTTCAAGTAAGTTGGCCGTGCCCATGACGTTCGTAGCCCAGGTTTCCAGCGGGTCCCGGTAGGATCGGCGCACCAAGGGTTGTGCCGCCAGATGAAATACGATTTCCGGTTGGACATCCTTTACCACACGCGCCAAAGCGTGATACTCGCGGATGTCCAGACGGTGATCGGGAATATCGAGTCCCAGCAAATCCCAATGATTGGGCGCAGCATCGGGCGGCAGCGCCGCTCCGGTCACATCCGCGCCGAGTTCGGTGAGCCACAGCGCGAGCCAACTACCCTTGAAGCCGGTATGCCCGGTCAGCAATACCCGGCGTCCACGATATAGCTCACCAAACAACCTCATGCCCACACTTTCCACGGCGGGTTGCTGTTCCACAGCTCTTCCAGATGATTTTTATCGCGTAGCGTATCCATCGCCTGCCAGAATCCGCTGTGCTGATAGGACATTAATTGGCCTTCGTGCGCCAATTGCTGTAGAGGCTGCGACTCCCAACTGGTCTGGTCGCCGTGGATATAGTCAAAAACCGATGGTTCAAGCACGAAAAACCCGCCGTTAATCCAGGCGCCATCGCCTGCGGGCTTCTCCTGGAAGCTGCGGACGGCGGCTCCTTCCAGGTTGAGCGCGCCGTAACGCCCCGGCGGCTGAATCGCCGTGACGGTGGCTTTCTTTCCATGGTCGCGATGGAACTTTAGCGTCGCACCGATATCGAGATCGGTGACGCCATCGCCATAGGTAAAGCAGAAGGTTTCGTCGCCGACATAGTCGCGTACCTGTTTCAGGCGACCGCCGGTCAGCGTGTCTTGGCCGGTATCCACCAGGGTAACGCGCCACGGCTCGGCATTATGCTCATGCACTTCCATGTGGTTCCGCGCCATGTCGAAAGTCACATTCGACATGTGCAGAAAATAGTTGGCGAAGTATTCTTTCACGATGTAGCCTTTATAGCCTAGGCAAATCACAAAATCGTTGATTCCGTAGTGGGAGTAGATTTTCATGATATGCCACAAAACCGGCTTGCCGCCGATCTCGATCATCGGCTTGGGCCGTAGATGTGACTCTTCGCTAATGCGCGTTCCGAGGCCACCAGCAAGAATGACGACTTTCATGTTTCTGGCCTCCGGCTAAGTTGAAGTTCCGTCCTGAATGAGTGCTTACTAAACGGGAATCTCCAGTAAAGTGGTTCCCTCAGTCAAGACAATAATGCATCGAGTTTAAGCGGGCAACATTTCACATGCAGCGGAACGGCGTTGCCCCGTTATTGCATCTGTTCCCGAGTGAGTTTTTGCGCCTCACTATTTTTTAATTATCAATCCCTGCCCAGTAGGTAGAGAATGCAATAGTACTAAATGAATCTGGAGCTTTCCCCTGAACAATAATAACGTTTGGATATTTTTTGAAAGTATCGCGGATTCAATTTCGAAGTGCAACACTCAATGGTGGCTTGGTATAGCGCACCGCTGTCCACTCTTCAACCTATAAGTTCATGACGCTTGACATGTTCGCGAATATGCAGAAAACGATACGCTACCCATACGAGGCTGTCTGCCAGCAACACAACAATACGAAATCCAGCTACCACAGTAATTGCGCCTCCCAGTGACATGGTGCCCTTCAGCATCCCCCCGGCGACTGCTTCAAATATACCTATACCTTGTGGGGCGAAAATGGAAATAAATCCTACTCCCCAAGAGAAAAGATAGGTGCCACCTATTTCTATTACCGAAGCCGAACCTAGCAGAGATGGGAACGAATATAGATAGAAAATAAAAGTGGTTGAGGCGATTAGCCAGAACAGGGTGATAACACCTATACTTCCAGCATAAATAGTGCATGGCAGTTTGGCCAAATCCTTGCGCAAGGTGAGGACGGCAGGCATCAGAAGCAGCGCGGCAAAGCCACCCAGCGCGCCAAACACAGCAACCTTTCCCCATCCTTCAAACCCACGGAATAACCACACGCAAGTGCCACCAATCATAAGTGTAATAGCTGCGGCAAGTACGTTCTCAAGCAATACAAATGAGGCAAGTTGATCCGAACTTACGCCATGTTGGTGAAAATCTATTACTCGACCCACTGTATGCCAAATCCCGCCGGGCAAATACCGAGCGGGAAGGTTACGTATATGGATATTCAATGCTGTTTGGTAATTTATTCGCGCTCCGCAACCATTAAGTGATATCACAGCAAAGAGGGGAGAAACAAGATGCAGCAAGGCCCAACTGGCGATGGCCGCAGTGAGATAACCGATACGCGCGTTTTCGATTACAGTAACCATCGCACCACGAGAAATCCAGGCAAAATAGAACAGACAACACAAAGCCAGAGGAACAAAAATAAATTTAACCGATCTTATCAGCCAGTGCCATTGAGTGCGGGTGGGTAAATGTACAGCCATCAGGCCACCTTGCTCAAGCTATGGGGGGCTGAACCCCGTTTATTTAGCATTTCTTCCAGTCTGCCTTTTTCTTGTAAGCAAGTACTTAACGGGAAGTGCGGGGAGTAACGTGAAGAGCAGGCAAAACTTCTCCAGCATCGTAATTTTCGAACGCAATACACTTTTGATCAGTTCAAAAGGAAGGCGCATGAGCGGGAAAATTTTGCTATAGAGTGCCTTGGATAAGCCATATGTCCGTCCCTGATAGCGCTTCATCCTTT
>JADGRN010000009.1 GCA_017880825.1 Methylophilaceae bacterium
ACGGCAAGCTCATCCTGCCAGCCGACATCACCAGCCTGCCAGCAGGCCTGACGGTTAGCCTGCTGGGCTTCGACAGCAATGTCAACCAGGTGTCTTCGGCCTCTGCACCTGTACAACCGGATGGGACATTCCAATTTACTAATGTACCGATGCCCAGCGGTATATCCTTTATGACTTCCGTGAACCCTGTCCCCGCCGAGTGTCAGCATTGATCCTGCTATCGGGTTTTCATCCTGAATAAGCCTTGCGAAAGGTTTACTATATGTCTTTCAATCGACCAAACTGTCAGTAGTCATTCCCATGCGTAATGAGCGGGACAATGCAGCCAGCCTCATCCATGAGATCGATGCAGTTCTGGCCGGAGAGGCTCATGGATTTTATTAGCGCGCTGGAAAATGCGCTCGGTAAAACCGCCGAATTAAGCAGGATGCCGATGCAGTCAGGGATGTAAAATCAACCTATGCAGATACGAGAAAACTAGAAGAATGGGCGGGCTTTAAACCCCACACACCACTGAAAGAGGGTGTTAAGAAATTCATTGCTTGGTATCGAGACTTTCATAAAGTTTGAATATTTATAGAGTTTAAATATGATTAGTTATTTCACTAAAATGTATCAGGCAGTTCCATCTTTAATGCCGCTGTACCTTACCAGTGGCGGGAGTTTTGTTTGTTCGCGTGGCAACACGATGCGCGCTATTAAGCGCGTTTATCCAGATGTGAATGTAGCAAAATATTCTAATAAATTCACACGATTTTCGCGTGGTCATAACCTGATGCAATATTCCTCACTCATTGTGAATGGCGCCCCTAATAAAGGCTTGCTAAGCCAATATGCTGCCAAGAAGATGATGTTATTTCATGGTACTTATGCTTATTTAACACCACCCTATGTAGCCGATCTAAATCATTTTGATTATTTATGTAGTTTTGGGCCACGTTTAAAACGTATTCTTGATCTATCGCAATATACAGGGCAGGTGATTAATTCTGGCTATATTCCATTTTTAGATTTTGCAAAAAAATCCAAGGAACATAAACAACAATATTTGCAAAAGTTGGGCTTAAATCCGAATCATCTTAACTTGGTTTATACGCCTAGTGGACAACCATTTAGCTCATTTGATTTAATGGCCGAAAAGTTAGTGAAAGAAGTGCCTGCAACATTCAATCTCATTATTCGCCCACATCCTAGCCAATCGATTAAATTTAGATTGAAAGAATATGCAATTTTTGCAAGGCTTAGACACCACATGCGGCAGCGTGGTAATGCATTTTTAGATTTAGGTGGCCTTAAGCTGTCAGAGTTATTATCAGTGGCAGATTTAATGCTTTCTGATGGTAATTCGCCAGCGGAGGAGTCCCTGTTTTATGATGTGCCACAGCTTGTGATAGAAACGAAAAAGTTTTCACGTGAGACGATTCGTCAAATCATGTTTGAGCGGGGTGCAAGTGATGAAGATGTTGCATTGTCTTCTACTTTTTTCACCACAGGACCTATCATCACGCCCAGTACGCATGATTTAACCAATAGAATAGAACAAGCTTTAAATGATGCCAACCATTATAAAACGCAACGTGATGCGCATTTTGCATTTGTATTTGGTGAGCGTGGATTAAGCAAACAAACGCTGTTCTCACAAAGCCTGCTACAATTTAACTAATACTAACTTAAAGTCTTAACATTAACAGGATGACGATTAAAACCATTATTCCCATTTATTCTGGCGATAAATACTCGCAAGATCAATTATTAGCGGATGGTAGCGTATCAATCCCGCGTGATAGAAGTTGGGGTATCATCAATAAGCTCCCCGAAGAAGCGCCAATCACCAAGCTTTTGCACCCTGAGGTGCGCTATGAAGTCACTGACCACTGTAATGCCTCTTGTATTATGTGTCCAAGGGATAAACATGAGCATGCACGTGAGCATGGCATTATGAATCAAGAGGCTTATGAAAGAAGTATTAATGAGGTAGTTGCTCTTGGCGCGCAGAAAATTGTGCTGACAGGCTTTGGCGAACCCATGCTCGATAAACGTCTTGAGTTGAAAATCAAATACGCAAAATCTAAAGACCTATCCACTTATATTATTTCAAATGGGTCTATTCTCAACAGCAAGCGTGCGCGCACGATACTAGAGGCTGGCTTAGACGAAATTCGCGTGAGTTTTTATGGTATGCGCACGGAAACTTACAATGCGGTGATGCAAGGGCTGGATTTTGATAAAACGATCTCTGGGATGACCGAGTTTCTCAGGTTGCGTGATGAGCTTGGTGCCAAGACCCGCGTACAAGTATCTTACCTTGAGATGGAAGAGAATAAAGGCGATACCGAGATGTTTAAAGCGTTTTGGGAACCTAAAGTCGATGCGATTGAGATTTGGCGACCACATAATTTTGGCGACGGCCGAGATTACCGTGAGCGTGATCCAAACCTAGAGATCAAGTCCACATGCGGTCGCCCTGAGAATGGCCCACTGCAAATTCAATGGAACGGCGAAGTGATTCCCTGTTGCTACGATTATAATAACCAAATCATTTTAGGTAATGCTTTTGAGACTCCTGTGTTAGATATTCTCAATGGGCCTAAGTATCGTCTATTGCGCCATGCACATCGTATGAAAGAATTTAATCTTTTCCCTTATTGCGACCAATGCGATCAGTTATTACCACATGCTGATGCGCTGATTTATACTAATCGTCATAATTTACCGCCTGAAGAAGCTGTTAAACTTTCAAATACCGATTTATACAATTTGGCAGACGGTAAACAGCTCGAAAAACAGAATATGAGCGAACGTTATTTAGAAAAAGCGGTTTAGCGCCACTGCTTGTTTCCGCTTTTTCCTGAAGATGCCCTTGCCTGAAAACATTAAGTTTCCGAGCGTCTCAGCACTCATTGTCAACTACAAATCGGTCTCCCATTGTGAGCGATGCATACACTCATTGTTGCAACAAAGAGGTGTGCATCTTGAGATTATTGTTGTCGATAATGCAAGCGGCGACGGTAGCGTAACGCGACTTCAGATTGCATTTCCCACGCAAGTTAAGCTCATCGCAAGTGATGAAAACTTAGGATTTGGGCGCGCCAATAACCTTGCTTTTAAGTATGCGCAAGGCGAATATCTGTTAATCATTAATCCTGATGTGCAGTTTGTTGGTGATAATAATTTAGCGCAGATGATATGTGGCTTTAATCAACAAACCAATATCGGCGTATTAGGCCCAGATATCATAGAGCCGCGCCGTAATAATCGCGTTTTACCTAAAAAGACTTATCCGTTGCAACATAAAATTAAAGCAGATTTCAGCGATTTGACTGGACAATATGCTTGGATTCTAGGCGCTTGTATGCTGTTTCCACGACATGTGTATAAAGCAGTAGGTGGTTTTGATGAAGATTTCTTTTTGTACGGTGAGGATGCAGATATCTGCTTAAGAATTCGTCAAGCTGGGTTTGCTGTACACTGGTTCCCAGACGTGAAAGTAGAGCATTGGGCGGGTGCGAGTGAAGAAAATGCAGCTGAATATGCTATGCGGATGCGCAAAAAGCGTGGCATGTATCAGTTTTGCTTAAAGCATTATCCGTATCAAAAGATGCAACCAATTTTGTTGAACACGTTAAGACGTTGTCGATTAAATCTAGCGATTTTAAATGTTAGGCGCAAATATAAGTTTGCTAAAAATTTAAACGAAATTGACGCCAGAATAGCGCGTAATCAAGCAGAGATCGATGTCGTGCTGCAGATTTTAGAAGAAAATAATTGTGACTATTTCTTATAATATTAGTCACTCAAATTAAGGCTTTTTGTAAATTTTAAAACTTAATTTTTTATTACTTTTGATTGAGGCTACTTCTTGGTGCGGAATATGTGTGGCTAAAAAGGCTTCACGTTCTGGGGCGCGCTCACTCATTTCCAGCACGATATAGTCATAGCCTAATAGGCTACCATTGCTGAGGGCTTTATTCATGGCATCCCAGCCTGATATACCTCGTTCGGTAAATTTTTCGCCTGCGTAATAACGTGTTCTAGCTTGGTCGTAAAATACCGTTTCATTCGGTTTAATATGTGCTTTTATCCAAGCGACGGCCTGTTGCTCTTCGTTATAGCCTGCTGGGCGAGGCTTAACATTAATGAGAACGTGTGCCACTAGCCAGACTACAACAAATAGCGCGAACATCATTTTTACCCAATCAGTTTGCCAACGTTTGACTTTGATCCATTCATAAAGTGAAAACAAACTAAAACTTGCCATGATGATTAATATCAGCCCTGCTGGAATGGCTAAACGACCAGGCGCAATAAATTGGTGCAGTAATATCACACTGATGTTTAGTACTGCCAATATTAATGCCCATCTAAGTACAGGCATTACCTCACGTAGTGGCTGATATTGATCTAGCTTAAATGGTCTGGCGGCAAGTTTAATAATGAGCGCAAGCCAGCCAGAAGCGCCGCCGACTTTGCCAAAAATGATGACAATGAGTGTGAGCAATAAGCCTTGTAATGCATAACCATCAAGAAAACTGCCTAACACTTGCTGCCCCATAACATGAGCTTTTTGATTAAGCCCATGCACTAAGGTGGTAAAACTGCCTTGGAGTACGGTGACAATATCATTCAAACGTCCCAAATCACTTAGGTGAAGACTGGGCTTGGCTAACAGTACGCATATGAGTAGCGCTAATAACAGTAAATTGAGTATATAGGCTTGTAATAATCTTATAAGTTTTTGTTTAATACTAAATTCTGGTTGCCACAATAATACGGCGGGCAGTAGTGCCAAAAAGACAATACCTTCGATTCTAAAAAGAGCGGCGACTATAGCGCTGAGTTGCCAAGAAATGGCATCGCGCCAACGGTTTGTTTGATAAAAATGTATAAAAAAGTAGATGCTCATCAGAAAAAA
This sequence comes from Methylophilaceae bacterium, assembly GCA_017880825.1. GTDB lineage: Bacteria > Pseudomonadota > Gammaproteobacteria > Burkholderiales > Methylophilaceae > JADGRN01. The sequence goes on from JADGRN010000009.1 coordinate 4,913, forward strand.
TGCCCAATAGCCTTGGTCGCGCATGACTTGCGTGAGAATATTGACCACCACATAACTATTGGTAAATAGTAGTACAAGTCCAGCCAGGATGACGCCTTTACTACCTTCTGCAAGCGCAATGATTTTAATGAGCATGTAAGTGCTTAGGGTAAAAAATAGTATCGCTAATAAATGCCCAGAATATTGTAAATTTAAGCCTGTAAGTTTATGCATAGCCGCAATGAGCAGCGAATAAAATGGCCAAGGGTATATGGCATAGCCTTGAGACCACTCGCCAGCCGCGAATAGTCTGGCAGCTTCTATGTACAAAACGCCGTCATCATTTATACGCCCATGTTCCAAATAAATTTGATAACAAGCCAGTATTGCCGCTGCGATTAAAGCATACAGAGTAAAGTATTTTGCAAAGTGTTTAGAATTCATGCTGGTTTATGATGGTTTGCGCGCATTGGCGTAGTTGATAAATGCTGTAATGTCATCCGAACATATTAAATGCACGATGCTCAAGATTTCATCTTCTGGCCAATCCCACCAAGCGCTGTTTAAAAGAGCTTCACGGGTTGGCTCATCGAAGCGCCATCGAATAAATTTCGCTGGGTTACCAGCAACAATAGCATAAGGTTCCACATCTTTTGTTACCACCGCGCCATTTGCAACGACTGCGCCGTGACCAATGGTGACGCCAGAGAGTATGGTTGTGTTTTGGCATAGCCATACGTCACTGCCAATAGTGACATCGCCACGCGAAGTCACATAATCTTGGATATGACTAGCCTGTGCAAAAAATGGCGGGAAAGGATAGGTACTTACCCAATCAATACGATGATTGCCGCCAAGATAAATCTCAACATTTTTAGCGACTGAGCAATAATTGCCGATGCTCAGCATGGTATCGGGATGCGCGTGTTTGATGTGAGGGGTACCGTAACAATTAACCCCCATTTTATAGCGAGGGTACTGTTTGCTAAACGCTTGTTGTGAGCGTTTTGGCTTATTCAACAATTTTTGTTTCGCTTGATTTTTTTTAAATACTAAAAAAAGCGCTTGTAGTCGTGAAATAAATGTTGATAACAATCTCATAAGACTTAATGCTTAAAATTCAATGCCTTAATGATATGACTTGGCTCGATTTGTTTCAAGCATCTGAGGTTTTCGTTTTGCCCTTTTAGTGGACATTCACGCTTGAAGCAAGGGCTACACGCTAAGCCTAAATATTCTATAACAGCTTTGCTATTCATCGGTGGTGTGTGAGTGGGGTCAGATGAGCCATAAATGGCAATTAAGCGTTTATTCAGTGCGGCAGCAATGTGCATGAGCCCTGAATCATTGCTAATCACGCTGTCACAGAGCGACATTAAATCAATCGCTTCACCCAATTTGGTTTTGCCAGCCAAATTTATACATCGGTTCTGTATTAATTGGTTGATTTCATGGGTCACAAGCATGTCTTTTTCAGAGCCAAATAGCCAGACTTGCCAGCCTCTATCCAGGGCTTCGCGAGCGACCTCTGCATAATACGCTGCTGGCCAGCGTTTGGCTTCACCGTATTCCGCACCTGGGCAGAGGCCTAAAATTTGCGCGTTGGGTTCTGTGATGCCAAATTTATTTAACAAAGCAAGTGCATTGTTTTTACTTGAAATGAGCTGCGGATTGGGTAAATTTTCGGGTAAATTTTGGTGTTTATCTAAGCCCAAAAACACAAAGCGTTCCACGGTTTGTTTGAGTTTGCTTTTATCCAGTGGACGAATATCGTTGATTAAACCAAAACGCATTTCACCCAAAAAACTCGTGCGCTTTTGAATGCCTGCTGCCCAGGGTAATAAAGCAGATTTGAAAGAGTTGGTGAGGATGATAGCCTGCGTATAGCCTTTATTTTTTAAGGTTTTGCCAAATTGGACTCGCTTTAAAAAAGCCAATTCGCCGTGCTTAAACGGTAGAGCAATTTTTTCAGATACCTCTGGCATGCGTTCGAGCAAAGGCAAAGTCCAAGCGGGCGCAGCCACGTCTATTGTACAATCAGGCCGATTGGTTTTAAGCGTTTTGAACAGGCTTTGCGCCAGTATCATGTCACCCACCCATGCAGGCCCGAGCACAAGGATACGTGACGTAGGCATTACACTATCAGATTGCAAGTTTATCGATGATGCCGCTGCTACTGCGTCCGGGCACGATAGGAATCAGCGCCACGTGGCCGCCCCAGGATTTGACTTCGATGCCACCAACTACCTGGTCCTCGGAATAGTCACTGCCCTTGACGATGACATCCGGTTTGATGGTATTAATCAGTGCCAGTGGCGTGTCTTCATCAAACAGGATGACCGCATCGACTGACTCCAGTGCGGCCAGTACGCGAGCGCGGTCGGCTTCGTGGATCACCGGTCGAGTTGGGCCTTTCAAAGCGCTTACCGAGCGATCGGTATTCAGGCCCAGTACCAAACGATCGCCGGTTTTGCGTGCGGCTTCCAGGTAAGCCACATGCCCGGCATGCAGCAAATCAAAGCAGCCATTGGTAAAAACAATGCGCTGCTTGCCCGCGCGCCAAGTGGAAACCAAGGTTATCAACCTCTCAAGGTCGCAGATTTTGTCGGCTTGCGCCACTGAGCTTTGTGTAACGAGTTCCTGCAATAATTCTTCACGTGTGACAGGCACAGTACCTACCTTGCCAACAACGATGCCAGCTGCGATGTTGGCTAAACGCAAGGCGTGCAGATGGTTTAATCCATTCATCATCCCTGCAGCTAGCGTAGCAATTACAGTATCGCCAGCTCCGGAGACATCGAATACCTGTTTGGCGGCTGCAGGAATGTGCAGCGTTTCAGCTGCATCAATCAGGGAAATACCTTCTTCACCGCGTGTGACAGCGAGGAATTCTAATGCCAGAGTCTTTCTTAGTTCAGCCGCCGCTTGTAAAAGAGCAGCATCATCCCTGGCATCAACATGGCAGACTTCGGCCGTCTCACGCTTGTTGGGCGTCAACGCAGTGGCTCCGTGATATTTGCTGTAATCACGTCCCTTGGGGTCAACCAGCACCGGAACGTTGAGCCGTTTGCACTCAGTGATCAGGCTTGCGCATAACTTTGGGCTGAGTACACCTTTGGCATAGTCGGAGAGAATCACGATCGATGGGCGTTCTGCCAGCAGGGTAATTGTTAATTCAAGTAATTGCTGAGTTTCGTCATCGCTGAAGCAGTCGCGGCTTTCTTGATCCAGGCGCACCATCTGTTGATGGCTGCTCATGATGCGTGTTTTGGTAATGGTGGGACGTTGCTTGGATTTGAAGATACCTTGGGTGTCGATGCCCATGTCAGCCACAATCTGTAACAGCCTCTCGCCATCAGCATCCTCGCCCACACAGCCCGCAAGACGTGTAGCAATGCCCATATTAGCCAGATTAGCCGCCACATTCGCCGCGCCACCAGTCCGTTCATTTTTTTGTTTGAGTAATACCACTGGCACTGGCGCTTCTGGTGAAATTCTGTCAACTTCTCCAATCAAGTAGCGATCTAACATCAAATCACCGACTACTAGCGCCCATTGTGTTTTATCTGTTTTGCCAAATTTATTGCGGACAGTATCAAGCAAGTGGTCTTGTACGGTTTGCTGCATGAGCTATTCGGCCTCCATTAAGCCGCACAGGCTGTGACCGATGAAGATATGGGCTTCCTGGATGCGTGGCGTGTCGGAAGAAGGCATGATCAAGCTGTAGTCGCATAAGGCGGCGAGCTTGCCACCAGATCCGCCAGTCAGCGCCACTGTTGTGGCTCCAATTTGTTTGGCAGTCTCGATACCACGTACGACGTTGACGCTATTGCCTGAGGTAGAGATGCCGATCACCACGTCCAAAGGGTTACAAAGAGCTTCTACTTGGCGCGAAAAGATAAACTCAAAGCCATAGTCGTTGCCGATCGATGTCAGGATAGAAGTGTCGGTGGTGAGAGCAATCGCAGGCAGGCCGCGGCGTTCGCATTTGTAGCGGCCAACAATTTCAGCGGCGATATGCTGGCTATCAGCCGCACTCCCGCCGTTGCCCATCAGCAGAATTTTATTACCGCGCTTAAGGCAATCACGCAAACACTCGGCAACCGTACTAATCTGTGGCAGCATTGCGTTTAGCTCTTTAAACATTGCCTGATGAGCTGCGAGTTCTGCTTGTAAAAATTCAATATTGTTCACGGGCTTACCTTAGCAATAGGGATCGGCTTGCATTAAATAATTTTGCACATAGTCACGCACGCCGTCTTCTAGCGAATGAAACGGCTGGTCATAGCCTGCGGCGCGTAGCTTGTTCATATTGGCCTGCGTGAAATACTGGTACTTGCCATGCAGGTCCTGTGGCATATCGATATAGGAAATCGAAGGCTTGCGCCCCTGACCGATCATTACGGCAGTGGCCAAGTCTTTGAAAGCGCGGGCCTTGCCAGTGCCGATGTTATAAATGCCGGATTTGTCAGGGTGCATCAAAAAGTGAGCAACTATCGCAACTGCGTCTTTGACATAGACGAAATCGCGTAGTTGCATACCATCTTCATAGCCTGCGACGTGGCTTTTGAATAGCCTGACTGTTCCATGCTCACGGAACTGATTGAAACTGTGCAGTGCCACGCTGGCCATGCGCTCTTTATGATACTCGTTCGGGCCATACACATTGAAGAACTTGAAACCGCACCATTGTGGCGGCGTCGCCGATTTATCCTTGACTTGCATTAGCGCCCACTGATCGAAGAACTGCTTGGAATAGCCATAGCCATTAAGCGGGCGCAAAGGGTCAATTTTACTTTCGTCATCATCATAGCCATGCTCACCGCCACCATAAGTCGCTGCTGAGCTGGCATACAGAAACGGTACATGGTGCACAGCGCACCATGTCCAGAGTCGCTGGCTGTAACGGATATTGTCTTGAACCAGCCGGTTAAAATCACGCTCGGTAGTCGCGCTAATGGCGCCCATGTGAATCACGGCATCGATACTGGTATTATTTTCCAGCCAGTCGAACAGCTCATCCTTATCCAGATAATTGGCATAGCGCCTATGGCACAGATTCTGCCATTGTTCCGGATGATTGAAACGATCGACAATCACAATGTCGTCGCGACCCAGCACTGTATTGAGGTGCCAGGCAATCATGCTACCGATCATGCCGGCGCCGCCAGTTATTACGATCATGCAGTCAAATCCAAAGAAGTTAAGCCCAATAAATCAGCTAATAACGAAGTATAGCAAAGACCGCTAATTTTTCGCTCCGAGCGCTTTAGCGCGCAGGCTGGATAGTTCGATTTCTTTTTTCGCGATTTCGGTATCCCATTCGCGGCTAACCCAGCCTTGCAGGTTTTCCAGCGCAATATCGCACATGGCATCAATCCAGGATTCACGTTCGTTGAGCGCGGGAATGTAGTGAAACTCGCTGCCGCCCTTGCTAATAAAGCTGGCCTTACCTTCTATGGCGATTTCTTCGAGCGTCTCCAGACAGTCGCTGGAAAAGCCCGGACAAATCACGTCAACGCGCTTGAGTTTTTGTTTTCCCAATTCTTCCAATGTGGCCGCCAGATAAGGCTTGAGCCATTCTGCCCTGCCGAAGCGCGATTGAAAACAAATCATGTATTGGCTGTTTTCCAGTCCGAGCGCCTCGGCCAGCAAACGGCCAGTCTTGCGGCATTCACAATGGTAGGGATCGCCCTTGTTCAGGGTATAACGCGGCACGCCATGAAAACTCATGATCAGTTTGTCTGGTTGCCCATTTTCTACCCAGTATTCGCGCACGCTTTGCGCCAGCGCTGCGATATAGGCCGGGTGGTCATGATAGTGCTTGATGCTGCGTATAGCAGGTACATTCCGCCTATGTTGTAACACTTCCCACACCGCATCCATGGCTGTAGCGCTGCTACTGGCTGCGTATTGTGGATAGAGCGGAAACACCAGAATACGGTCACAATTCTGCGCCCTGAGTTTTTCCAGGGCTGAAGCAATGGAATTGCTGCCGTAGCGCATGCCAAATTCCACCGCATAAGGCGAAGCAATACGCGTGCTGAAATAGCCTTGCAGCAGCTTGGCCTGTTTCTGCGTGTGTACCAACAACGGCGAGCCGTCCTTGGTCCAGATTTGTGCGTATTTTTCAGCGGATTTACTTGGCCGGGTGTTGAGGATGATGCCATTCAGTATCAGCCACCAAATAGCACGCGGAATCTCGACCACCCGCCTGTCACTCAGAAACTGCTTGAGATAGCGCCTTAAGGCGGGCGTTGTGGGCTTGTCTGGTGTGCCAAGATTAATCAGCAAGATGCCTACACGCGGCTGTGAACTATGTGTATAGGATGGTTCGGTGTTGTAATAGGCCATGAATGAACTGAGGGTTCTTAATTATTGGATAAGGCGTTGGAAAGCAGTTTGGCCGTGATATCAACGATGGGAATCACACGTTCATAAGCCATGCGTGTGGGGCCGATGACGCCCAGAGTGCCGACCACCTGGCCATCAGCCTCGTACGGCGCAGTGACCATGCTGCATTCGTCCAGCGGCAGATAGCCGGATTCACCGCCGATGAATATCTGGATTCCTTCGGCGCGCTGGCTGTTGTCAAGTAATTGCATGAGGCTGGTGCGGCGCTCGAACACTTCGAACAGCTTGCGTAACGAGGTGACATTGGCGGAGAGATCATCCACCTGTAGCAGATTTCGTTCACCGGAAATCACCACGCCATCTTTGTCGTCATCCAGCACTTTGCCGCTGGCTTCAAGCGCGGCGGCCATCAGGCGCGTCATGTCCGATTGCATTTGCTTGAGCTCTTCATGCAGTTTTTTCTGCACTTGCTCGAAGGTGCTGCCCGAATAATGCTGATTGAAGAAATTGGTGGCTTGAGTGAGTTCGGATGCCGAGTAGGGCTTGTCAACCATGATAATTCGGTTCTGCACGTTACCGTCTGAGGTGACGATGATGACTAGAATGCGCTTCTCTGACAGCGGCAAAAATTCCAGATGACGAAAGGCAATACTCCTGCGTTTGGGGATCATCACCACGCCGGCAAACTGTGTCAGGCTGGAAAGCAGGCTGGCGGCAGAAGCAATCAGTTCCTGCGGGTCGGGAGAAGAGAGTTCGTATTCCAGCCGTTGGATTTCCTGTTTTTGCAGCGGCTGTACCGTGAGCAGGGTGTCAACAAAAAAGCGATAACCACGCTGTGTCGGGATGCGCCCGGCGGAGGTGTGTGGGCTGGCGATGAAGCCCAGTTCCTCCAGGTCCGACATCACATTGCGGATGGTGGCTGGGCTCAAATCCAGGCCGGAGCATTTTGACAGTGTGCGCGAGCCTACCGGCTGGCCGTCACTGATGTAGTGTTCGACCAGGGTTTTGAGCAGGATTTGCGCGCGTTTATCCAGCATGAGGTTGGCGTTTAATGAAGGGGCAACATAGGCGAAAAATTATCGGCCACAAAAGCGGCAAGCGCAATACACAACAGGGTTAAACGCATGGGGTTACAAGCGTTCATCTACTTGGGCGACTTATTGATGTAGCGCCCCAGGTCCTGCATCATCTGTACGATATTCTTTGTCTTACTAGCGAAAGCAGCATCCTGTGCTTTTTGTGGCATCGGCTCGTCATGGCTGCCTGTCACATGCGCCTGCTGACTGGCGAGAAAATTGAGCGGCATGGATATTTTGACGTCGTGATCGATGTAAGCGGCGCTCTGCCACTCGGCAATGGTCGTGGATTGCCGAGCCTGCTTGGAAAGTAGATTGATGCCGGTCGAGTAGTCTGCGGTGGGATTGGTCACACCGAGCAAAGGCATCAGCGTCGGCACCATATCCATATGACTGGAAATGCCTTCATAGGTGGCGGGCTTCATGCCGGGCACCCATAGCACCAAAGGCGTACGTATCTGCTGGTCGGAAAAGTCTGAATTGTGGCCCCAGCGGCCATTTTCCATGAATTCTTCGCCATGGTCGCCCATCATCAGCACGATGGTGTTGTCCAGCAGCCCATTTTGTTTAAGGTAATCGAAGATACGGCCAAACTGGCTGTCCAGGTGATGGACGGAATTGATATAGCGATTCTTGATCAGTTTGATATTGCTGGCCAGTTCTTCATGGCTTAGCGTGAAATAGTTGATGTCGTCCGGGTAGGGTGTTCGAATCACGCTCTCCGGCGGGAAGTAATAGCGTGCATGCGGTGATTCGAAGAACATGAAGGTAAAAAATGGCTGGTTCTTGTCGCGCTGGTCGATGAATTTGAGCAGGTTGGTGACATTGATCTGGTCTTTCTTCCAGCCCGGCATGCCTTCAGGAATGGTGTGCAGACGTTCAGCGGGCACGTTGTGGAAAATGGTCTGGTCGAATTCCGGGTAAGAAAATTTAGCACTGGTGTAAAAGCTCATCTGGTATTGCTCGGCTTTCATTACGTCGATAATCGCTGCACCACGGTGCTCATCAAGGAAAGGGAACCAGTAAGAGCCGGGGATGCCGGTGAACAAGGTGAACATCCCGACGCGCGTGCCATTGCCGCCGCTGTAGTGATTGAGGAAGCGTGTGGCGCCTTGAGCGAAAGCCCAGGTATTGGGCATGATTTCCTGATCCAGAATATCTGCTCGCCAGGATTCAGAAGTCAGCCAGACGATATTGTATGGTTTGGCAGGCTTGGTAAATTTGAGTGGTGATAATGGATAACGCAGATGGCCTTTGGCCAGGTGATATTGCCCCTTGGCCTGCACATGGACGCCCAGCTTTTTCAACAATCCGCGTGCGGTAACGCTGAGATAAAACGGCACGTTTTGCGCTAGGGACGTGACAGCGTTGTTGCCGGTGGCCTCACAGTAGGCATAAAGCGTTCGTTCGCCAAGACTGGTAATGACAAACGCAATCAGCAGGCCGCCAAAAAAATGACGCGGAATCCAGCGCGGTTCGCCCAGCTTGTGATAGAAGAAGTGCGCTGTTGCAAGCAGTAACACCTGCAACAACACAAAGCCCAAGGCAATACCGGCGAAAGTGGCGTTGGAGGCATTACTGGCCCCCATTGATTCCAGCCCGCCGGGCGTTACCAGCAGATTGACTACGAAGCTGTTGACGAAAATGCCATAGAGTTCGTGCAACTTGCCATTGGCGTAGATAAACAGCGTAGTCAAACTGCTGGCGCATATGGCGATTGGGTAGATCACCCAAGAGTTGGCGGTCTCATGCTTGCGATCAACCAGCCTTTCAGCCAGTAGAGTAAGCCCTAACGCCGGCAACAGATAAAGCAATCCATAAGTCAGCCATGTGGCTAGGGTAAAACCCAGTGTCAGCGCACCCAGGCTGCTTGCCGTAGCGAAATCAACGCTATAGCGGTTAATCCACAGCAGCAGTAAATAGGTGAAAAGAAAGAAGTAGCTGAGTATGCGGCGCAACTGTTGTGGAGATTGCATGAGGAATTTCTGAAAATGGAATTTCGCAATTCTACTACTTTTGACAGCCTTGTCAGAAGTAGACGAATATTCAGCCAAGACAGCTGCTTTTGCTGTTTTGGATGGGTCCGATTTAGCATGGCTTTGCCCCCGCATGCAAGTATGATTTAATGCCAGCCATGAAAAGCGCATTTAAAACCGTTGCCCTTATCGGCAAATATATGAGCCCCGAAATCAGGGAGCCGATGCTCGCGCTCGCGGATTTTATGGCTGAGCGGCAGATCCATGTCCTGGTCGAAGAACAAACGGCCGAGCAACTTGATATCAAGGGCTACACCACGGTGCATATCAAGGACATTGGCGCCACTGCCGATTTGGCTGTGGTGCTGGGTGGCGATGGCACCATGCTGACCGTGGCGCGGGCACTGATGCATTCCAGCATCCCGTTGGTGGGCGTCAATCGCGGCCGTTTCGGTTTCCTCACCGATCTCAGCTCCGAATCCATGCTGGAGTCCATGGGGCATATTCTGACGGGCAAGTTCAATATCGAGCAGCGCATGTTGCTTTCCGCCACCATTTTTCGTGATGGCAAAGTGTTGAACGAAGATAGCGCGTTGAATGATGTGGTGGTGAGCAAGGGCGCGACGGCGCGCTTGATTGAGCTGGAAATATCGATCGATGGCCAGTTCGTGCATCGCCAGCGCTCTGATGGCCTGATAGTGGCGACGCCTACCGGCACCACGGCCTATGCGCTTTCCGCTGGAGGGCCGATATTGCACCCAGGGTTGGAGGCGATAGCGCTGGTACCGATTTGTCCGCATACTCTGAGCAATCGGCCGATTGCCATCAATAGCGCCAGCAAGGTCGAAATCACTTTGACAGAATCTGGCGATAGCTGCGTGTTGTTTGATGGGCATCAGAGTACTGCACTGGTCCAAGGTGACAAGGTGCTGGTGCAACGTGCACAGAAAATGGTCTCTCTGCTGCATCCGCTGGAGCATAGTCATTTTGCTATGTTGCGGGAGAAGCTCCATTGGGGCTGATTCCGCGAAACTGAATGAGTTGGTCCGACCATGCTGCAAACCCTATCCATCCGTGATTTCGTTATTGTCGACAAACTCGACCTAGAGTTTTCGGCCGGATTCACCGTGCTTACCGGGGAGACGGGCGCCGGTAAATCCATCCTGGTTGATGCCTTATCGCTGGCGCTAGGCGCGCGCGGTGAAGGTGGCGTGGTACGCAGCGGCAGCGAGCGTGCCGAAATCAGCGCCAGCTTCGATATTGCCGAAGTTTCAGATTTACAGGGCTGGCTGCGCGAGAACGAGCTAATCAGCGAGGACGATCAATTGCTGGTGCGCAGGGTCATTTATGCCGATGGCCGCTCTCGAGCCTTCATTAATGGCCTGCCCGCGACCATCCAGCAGTTGCGCGATGCCGGAGAATTTCTGGTGGATATTTACAGCCAGAATGCTTATCACTCGCTGCTCAAACTTTCCAGCCAGCGCCAGGTTCTTGACGAATTCGGTGGCGTCAGCAGTCTGGCTGCCGAAGTGGGCGCGCATTACCGAACCTGGCATACCCTGCATCAACGCCGCGTGGAGATGGAGCGCAACGCCGCGGCCTATGCCGATGAACTGGCGGAACTACGCGATCAAGTGCGTGAACTCACGCAGCTTGGGTTTTCCAGCGACGAATGGGAGCCGTTGCAACAAGAGTATAGCCGTCTGGCGCATGGCGCGAGTCTGCTGAGCGGCGTCGAAGAATGTCGCGACTTGCTGGCTGAAAGTGAATTTGCCGCACTGCGCCAGCTCAACAGCGTGCAACACAAACTGCAAAGCCTGCATGAATATGATGCCGGCTTGCAGGAGGCGCTGGACACGCTGGATTCAGCGATGATCCAGCTGCAGGAGACCGACCGTTTCCTCAATCGTTATCTGCAGCGCGCAGAGCTGGACCCGCAGCGTCTATCCGAGGTGGAAAGCCGCATTCAGGCCATTCACTTCGCAGCGCGCAAGTATCGCCTACGCCCTGAAGAATTGGCTGACGCGCTAGCCCAATGGCAGGTGCGCATGAATGAGTTGGAGGATGCAGGCAACGATGGCGCATTGGCGCGTCAGGAGGCCGAGGCAAAACAGGTTTATGAAAAACTTGCTGATGAATTGAGTCGTGGCCGTAAACAGGCCGCTCAAAGCTTGAGCCAAAAAATTACCCTGGAAATGCAGCGTCTTGCGCTGGCCGGGGGCAAATTCTCGGTCGCGCTGGAGCCACAGGAAGCTGCGGCAAGCGGAATGGAGCAGATCGAATTTGTGGTTGCCGGACATACCGGCGTGGCATTGCGCCCGCTGGCCAAAGTCGCGTCTGGTGGTGAGCTTTCACGCATCAGCCTCGCCATACGCGTGGTGACAGCCCAGCAGGGCATCATCCCCACCATGATTTTTGATGAGGTGGATGTCGGTATCGGTGGCGGTGTGGCGGAAATCGTCGGTCAGTTATTGAAAAAACTGGGTGAGCAACGCCAAGTGTTAGTGATTACCCACTTGCCGCAAGTCGCAGCACAAGGCGGGCAGCATCTGCGTGTGAGCAAAACGGCTATCAATGGCGCGACCTTGAGCCATATCGAACTGCTCAATCAGGATGCGCGCATTGAAGAAGTGGCGCGTATGCTGGGGGGCGTGGAGATTACACAGACTACCCGCAACCATGCCAGAGAGATGTTGGGCGTCGGAGCGCCCTAATCATACGCCTGCGGTCGTTACAGCCTGATGAAATACGGCACAGCACAGAGCGCCGCCCCGACTAGAAACAGCAGCAGTGTATTGGACACAAAATATGGATAGACCATCAGCCCCAGCCCACAAATCATGGGCATGGCAACCTGCTGTTTTTTGCCGTAAATGAAGTAGCCCAAGCCGATTGAGCCAAAAATGACTCCCCAGATGATTTGGGCGGTGCTGTCCACTTAGCCGGTTTTTGCCAATCAAGTTTTATACGGGCACGGCTGCTTGGTGCAATCCGCGTAGATGTGAAGCGAGTGGTCGCGGATGGTGAAGCCGAGCTCGGTGGCAACTTTTTCCTGACGCGCCTCGATGGCCGTATCGTAGAACTCCTCGACATGGCCGCATTGCAGACAAACGATGTGATCGTGATGTTCGCCCTTGTTCAGTTCAAACACCGACT
>JADGRN010000079.1 GCA_017880825.1 Methylophilaceae bacterium
AGCAGGCTGATTCTAATCTGGGATTCTATGGGTCATGAACGACATTCCTGATGTATTGGTTCGAGCCCAAGTTGGGGACCCGCGCACCGCTCGAACTAATGACCACCAGGGTCCATTTTCAGGCATTTATGTTCGGATACGGTCGATCCAAACTAGGTCGTGGATAGCTTAGCTTTGACGGCGCAGGCCGCCCAGTAACGCGGCAACTTCACCTTTAGGTTTGCTTGAAGTGCGTCCGGACTGATCGGGAGCAGGGATGTTGCCAGTCGGTACATAAGGCTTGTCGAACCAATCGTCCCCAGATTTCTTTTTCGGGCTTGAACTGCGTGCCGTGTGACCACGAGGCTTGCTTTCTTTTTCTTCCCGGTCTTCCTTGACAGACGCACGACTGGACCCGCGTGGCGCTCTGGCTTCTTTTTCAGGCACGATTGCGTCCTGCTTAGCGATTTCGCGCTTGATGAGTTTTTCGATTTCCTTCAGGTATTTTTCTTCTTCGGGAGAGACCAGCGAGATGGCAATGCCTGAAGCCCCTGCACGGCCAGTGCGGCCGATGCGGTGCACGTAGTCTTCCGGTGCGCTGGACAATTCATAGTTAATTACCATGGGTAGCTGGTCAATGTCGAGTCCGCGGGCTGCCACGTCGGTGGCGATCAGCGCGGTAATTTTGCCTTGCTTGAAGGCCTCCAGTGCCTGCATGCGCTCCAACTGGGTTTTGTCGCCATGAATCGCGTCGGCAGCGATGCCTTCGCGCTGCAGTTGGCGTGCCAGACGAGCGGTAGTGAGTTTGGTTTTGGTGAAGACCAAGGCTTGACTGTCGCCGTTATCACGCAGGATTTGTGCCAGTACGGCATGTTTGTCATGTTGCGCAACCCGATAAATCTTTTGTTCCACATTTTCGGCAGCAGCGTTGCTGCGTGCCACTTCTACCAGGATTGGATTGGTCAGGAAATCATCCGCCAGGCGCTTGATGTCATTCGAGAACGTGGCAGAGAACATCAGATTCTGGCGCTGCTTGGGCAGCAAGGCCAGGATGCGTTTGAGATCAGGCATGAAGCCCATGTCCAGCATTCTGTCGGCCTCATCCAGCACCAGTATCTGTACCTGATTAAGCTGTACCGTGCGTTGCTCGACATGATCCAGCAGGCGGCCGGGCGTTGCTACCAGCACCTCAATACCAGTCCTCAGCGTTGGTGTCTGGGTCTTGATATCAACGCCGCCGAACACCACCAGTGAACGTAGCGGCACATGCTTGGCATAGGTTCGCACGCTTTCTTCGACCTGGATCGCTAACTCACGCGTAGGCGTTAGTATCAAAGCCCGCACCGGATGGCGCGCGGGCGATGCGCTGCTACTGGCAAACGGCAGCAACTTCTGTAGTATTGGCAGCGCAAAGGCAGCCGTTTTACCGGTGCCGGTCTGCGCCCCAGCCATCAAGTCACGCCCCTGCAGTACCAATGGAATAGCCTGGCTCTGAATCGGCGTTGGGGTGGTGTAACCGGATTCCTCTAACGCTTTGAGGAGTTCCGGCGCCAGCCCCAGACTTGCGAAATTACTGTTTTCCAGCTTGTTGTTATCCACGCTCACTGTTTGATTGTCAGCTTATGCGAAGGTACGTGGACGTCTGGCTGCGCGATCGCCATCAGCACGTTTTGGCGCGCCGAATTTGTCATTGCTGCGATTGGGTGCAGCGCGGCTTGCGTCATTGCGCGCGCCAGCAGTGCGGTTACCGTCGTTACGATTACCTTCGTTACGTGCGCTGTCGCCACGATAACCGGTGCCTTGACCGCGTGGCTTGAAACCGTTGCCGGGACGGCTGCTGTTTGAGCGGTCAGCCGGGCGACCACTATGTGCATGACCACTGCTTGAACGGTCAGCACCATCCGTGCGTGGTGCCGGGCGGCGAGGTTCGTAGCCGGCAATCACGGTAGCTTCCAGGCGTTGGCCAGTGAACTGCTCGATCTTGCGCACTTGATGTCTATCCATGTGTGATGCAAAAGATACCGCAATGCCGGTGTTGCCGGCGCGGCCGGTGCGGCCAATGCGGTGTACGTAATCTTCAGCAAACTTGGGTAAATCGTAGTTGATGACATGGCTGATGCCGAGCACGTCGATGCCGCGTGCCGCCACATCAGTCGCGACCAATACCTTGACGTCGCCATGGCGCAGCTTGGTCAGCGTGCGGTTACGCGCGCCTTGTGTCATATCGCCGTGCAATGCGGCGGTTTTGTGACCGGCAGCGTACAAGTCTTCAGCCAGCAGGTCAGCATGGCGCTTGGTAGAGGTGAACACGATGACTTGATTCACTTCCGGGGCAATCAACAGATGCTCCAGCAGCTTGTTCTTGTGTGACATGTCATCCACGTAGTGCAGACGCTGTTCAATATTGGCGTGCTTTTCTTTTTGTGTAGCTATTTGGATAGTCTTGGGGTTGCGCAGGATTTGATGCGCGATACGGCCAATATTGCCATCCAGGGTAGCCGAGAACAGCAGGGTCTGGCGTTCTTTAGGCAGGGCATTACAGATACGCTCGACATCCGGCATAAAGCCCATGTCCAGCATGCGGTCAGCTTCGTCCAGAATCAGCATCTGCAAACGCGACATATCGATGCGGCCGCGTTCCATGTGGTCCAGCAGACGGCCAGGAGTGGCCACTAGGATATCCAGCGGCTGCGACAGCAGTTTGTTTTGCAGTGGGTAAGGCATACCGCCGACGATGCTGACGGTGCGGGCACGGATGAATTTGCCGTATTTGCGCGCAGCTTCATTGACTTGGGCTGCAAGTTCGCGTGTTGGCACCAGTACCAGAATGCGCGGGCCGCGACTCTTGGAAGGGTGCGGCGTTGCCAGCAGGTTCAATGCAGGCAGCGCGAAGGCAGCGGTCTTGCCGGTGCCAGTCTGGGCAGAGGCCATCAGGTCGTGACCGGCCAGGATTTCAGGAATCGCCTGTTCCTGGATAGGGGTGGCGACGGTGTAACCAGACTCTTCGACGGCGCGCAGAATGGCTGGATCTAAGCCTAATTTTTCAAAACTAGAGTTTTCAAAAGACAAAATAATTCCCTTAATATTCAAAAGCTAAAAGGGCGCAAGCAGACGCGTTCATGTCAAACAACAATAGAGTTGTCGAACATAAGGCGCAAAACACTAATGATTTAAAAGCATTTTTACCGGCGCACGGGCATAGCCACTAACCGGTAACAAATACAAGAGAGCCGCAAAACTGCAATGGGCTTCGAGAGGCTAGGGCGATGAATCATCAATCCGCTGTTACAGCACGATTGAATCTGCCGCGCAGTATACGCAGTCTCAACCACTTGTCAAAGGATTTTAATGGCTTATGTGTTAGAATCGCGCCCTTTCCATGAATCGGCTGCTTCGAATGTCTTCTCGTAAACTACGTAATATCGCCATTATCGCCCACGTTGACCACGGCAAAACCACCATGGTGGATAAGCTGCTGCAACAAGCTGGTACCTTTGCCTCGTACCAGACAGTGACTGAGCGTGTGATGGATTCCAACGACCTGGAAAGGGAACGCGGCATCACCATTCTGGCCAAGAATACTGCGGTCAATTTTGAAGGTACGCACATCAATATCGTCGATACCCCCGGCCACGCCGATTTCGGCGGTGAAGTGGAGCGCGTACTGGGCATGGTGGATGGTGTGGTACTGCTGGTGGATGCCGTAGAAGGCCCCATGCCACAGACGCGCTTCGTGACCAAAAAGGCGCTGGCCTTGGGTTTACGCCCAATCGTGGTGATTAACAAGATAGACCGCCCCGGTGCGCGCTGTGACTGGGTCATCAACCACACCTTCGATCTATTCGCCAATCTGGGGGCGACTGACGAGCAGCTGGATTTTCCGGTGGTTTATGCCTCCGCACTCAATGGTTATGCCACATTGGATTTGAATAAGCCCTCCGATACCATGCGCCCGCTGCTTGAAACCATACTTACGCATGTTGAGCCGCCCAAGGGTGACCCCAAGGCGCCGCTACAGCTACAACTTTCTGCGCTGGATTATTCCAGCTATACCGGTCGCCTGGGCGTGGGACGCGTGCGCAACGGCCGCATCAAGACCGGTCAGATGGTGGCTGTGATGAACGGCGATAAGCAGGTTGGCCAGGGTAAAATCAATCAGGTACTTGGTTTTCAAGGACTGGAGCGCGTGCCGGTGGAAGATGCCGAGGCTGGCGATATCGTGATTATTTCGGGGCTTGATGAAATCGGTATCGGTTTCACCATTACCGACCGTGAAAACCCGGTTGGCTTGCCGATTATGGGTGTAGATGAGCCAACGCTGACCATGGACTTCATGGTGAATTCTTCGCCATTGGCCGGCACTGAGGGCAAGTTTGTGACCAGCCGTCAGATTCGCGATCGTCTGACCAAGGAACTATTGGTAAACGTAGCGTTGCGCGTCGAGGATACGCCGGATGCCGATGTGTTCCGCGTTTCAGGCCGTGGCGAGTTGCACCTGACGATTCTGCTGGAAAACATGCGTCGCGAAGGCTTTGAATTGGCGGTAGGCAAGCCGCGCGTGGTTTACCGCGAAATCAACGGTGAAAAATGCGAGCCCTATGAAATCCTTACCGTAGACCTGGAGGATGAAAGCCAGGGCGCGGCGATGGAAGAACTGGGCCGCCGCCGTGGCGAACTGACCAATATGGAGTCCGATGGCAATGGCCGTACCCGCCTGGAATATCGCATTCCGGCACGCGGTTTGATCGGGTTTCAAGGTGAGTTCCTTACCATGACGCGTGGCACCGGCCTCATGTCGCATATATTTGACGAATACGCAGCGGTGAAACCTGACATGCCAGGTCGTCGCAATGGTGTACTGATTTCCTCCGAGCAAGGCGAGGCGGTGGCCTATGCGCTATGGAAGCTGCAGGACCGCGGCCGCATGTTCGCCGTGCCGGGTGATCGCCTGTATCAAGGCATGGTGATTGGTATCCATAGCCGCGATAACGATCTGGTGGTGAACCCTATCAAGGGTAAACAGCTCACCAATGTGCGCGCCTCGGGTACTGACGAGGCTGTAAGACTGGTGCCGGCGGTACAACTCACGCTGGAATCCGCGGTGGAGTTTATTGACGACGACGAGTTGGTGGAACTCACGCCAAAATCCATTCGTATCCGTAAGCGCTATTTGTTAGAGCACGAGCGCAAGAAAGCAGCTAATAAGTAAGTTTTAATTTCATTTTGCCCCTAATAAAAACCCGGCTTTTGCCGGGTTTTTATTTTGTGTGGTTGTTTTCCACCCGCTGGTGTTACGATTTACCTGGTGTTGCGAGGGTATATGCAAAGCAGCAAGTGGTTATTAGGTGGGGGGTCTTACCAATTCAAGCCAACTTTATAGCTGGAGCGGCTGCGTTAAAATGTGCGGATGAAAAGCATCCAAATTAGCTCGGCTTTCATTTTGGATCGCTTTACGCCATAGCCTAAAAAATCTGACGAGGTCAATCATGGAAACGCCAATGCATAGCATAAACAATCTGTTTGCCCAGCTCGGGTTACCATCAGATCAGGCGGCTGTTGAGAATTTCATCAAGACCCATAGCCCGCTGGCAACAGACGTCGCTCTCTCAGACGCCCCTTTCTGGACGCCGGCACAGGCATCATTCTTGTGCGAAGAAATCCTGAAGGATGCAGACTGGGCAGAGGTGATTGACGAATTGAACGCAAGATTGCATGCAAAAGATTAGTCACAAGCACCGATCATTTTGTTGCTGAACGCATACTTTCAACAGAAACGTGAACGAGGAGTCGTCATGAAACTTGAAGGATCCTGTGCCATGTGGCGCGGTACATTTCAGCCTGTTAAGCGCTACTTCCTACCCTTACCAGCGCTGCTACTGCTCCATATGCCGCAAGACACAGGGCGGCGGCGGTTATGCCATCAACATCGGTGGCGATGCCAGAACGATGAAGGTGACAGGTCACGATGACATCAGTATTTACCATGCCAGGATCAAAACAGCGGATAACAAGAGCGTTCATACCAGCACTGCAGAACGGCACTTTTGCAGGCGCTGCGGAAGCGCATTATGGTTGTTCAGTCCTGAGTGGCCGGAGCTGATTCACCCATTCGCCTCTGCAATTGACACTGCACTTCCGGTGCCGCCGCAACACACGCACCTGATGCTTGAGTTCAAGGCTCCATGGGTGGAGATCAATGCGGGAACTGCCGACAAGCAGTTTCAGGGCTATCCGCAAGAATCAATCGCAGAGTGGCATGAGCGCCTTGGACTGAGCATGCCTGAGTGAGGTGAGCAGGCTGATATTTTGTCTTTTTTGGGCAATACGCGCTACAGCCCAAGCTGCCAAGTCTCAAACTACAAACTGCGCCACACCATCGCGGAATGACCAGTCGATGTCATGATTTTCAGTAATCGTAATCAGTACATTGGCCGGCGGGATGCCCGGATTCGCCGCCAGGTTTTCCACCACCTTCTGGTAGAACGCCTGCTTGGATTTATTCGAGCGCCCGGCGCGCATCACCAGATGCATCATCACGCGATCACCCTCGCGCTTTTGCAGTTGCAGACATTCCGGATCGAGCTGGTGAATAATC
>JADGRN010000080.1 GCA_017880825.1 Methylophilaceae bacterium
GTTTCTGGCACTGGTCGGTTTGGTCGGCTACATAACCCGTGATTATCATGTTTCCCACGATGTCACACAGAGTAACCGCAACACCCTGACCCAAGGCAGCATCAACATCCTCAATCAGATGAAAATGCCGGTGAATATCACCGTATTTGTCTCCAAGGATGATGAATATCGCAAAACCATCAATGACTTCATTTCGCGTTATCAGCGCAGCAAGCGTGATATCAGTTTCACTTTCGTCAACCCTGCGGAACAGCCAAAAATGGCACAGGACGCGGGCATCAAATCCGAAGGCGAGTTGGTGGTGGAGTATGAAAAGCATACCGAGCATTTGATACCGCCTTACGTTGAGCAGGACATGACCAATCTGCTGGTGCGGCTGTCGCGCACTAACCAACATGCCATCATGTATCTGGATGGCCATGGTGAGCGCAACCTGATCGGCATTAAAAATCACGATCTGGGCGAGTTCGGCAAGCAGCTGCAGAAAAAGGGTTTCAAGTTTGCCAACCCTAATCTGACGATAGCCCAGGAAGTACCCAGCAATGGCGCCATGCTGGTGATTGCCAGCCCGCTGGTGGATGTTTCTGAAATTGAAGTCAAGAAGATCAAGACCTATCTGGAATCCGGCGGTAATTTATTCTGGTTGCTGGATGACCAGAATTTGCATGGTTTGCAGCCGATAGCTGATTACCTGGGCCTGGAACTCACGCCGGGTACGGTAGTGGATCCAGCCTCTGCCCGCTATGGCGCGGATTCCAACGTGGCGTTCAATAATCAGTATGGCGAACATGCCATTACCAAAAATTTCATGCTGCGCACCTTGTTCCCGGAAGCGCGCAAAATCGAAGCGCACGGCTCGGATGAAAATGGCTGGCAAGTGAGTCATTTGATTGACGTTGCGCCTAATGGCTGGCTGAAAACCGCGCAAGCCGCCGCAAAAACTTCGGAAAAAAATGATAACAAAATCAGTTTTAATGCCAAGACTGACATCCCCGGGCCCATCAATATCGCGGTAGCCTTGGAGCGCAAATATGGCAAAAAAGGCCAGCGTGTGGTGGTGGTAGGCAGTGGCAGTTTCCTTGCCAATACATTTATTGGCAACGGCGGTAACCTGGATTTGGGCGTGAACATGATCAACTGGCTGTCAGGCGATGACAACCTGATTACCATACAGCCCAAGCCGCTCAAGGATGTCAACGTCATTATTCCAAGCACCACCGGCGGCTTTGTTGGCGCATGGTTGATTTTCAATGGCTTCCAGTACTTTATACCGTTGATATTGTTAATCTCGGGTATCGTCATCTGGCTGCGGCGCCGTAAAGCATGAAAGCGCGCTGGCTGGTTAATCTGGCATTGCTGTTGCTGGTGGGGGCGATTGCTGCATTTCTTTATTTTCGACCTGCTGCCACGACTCAAGAGCAAAAGAGTTATCAATTATCCGCGCTCAAGCTGGCGAATTTTACCAAGTTAAGCGTGGAGTTCCCGGCCAAGGCGCCGGTGATGTTCGAGAAAATTGATGGCTATTGGCGTCTGTCCAAGCCCTACAGGGCGCGCGCCGATCAAGTCTCAGTGCTGCGTATTTTGTCGCTCGCCATTGCAAGCAGTAGCGAAAAATTTCCTGCCAATGATTTGGCGCGTTTTGGTCTGGATAATCCCCGACTCAAGCTCAAAATGAATGATGAAACATTTAGTTTTGGCACATATAATCCGGTTACCAGCGAGCAATATGTGGCTTACAAGGATTCAGTCTATCTATTGCCCGGCACCTATTCTGAAGCGGCTTCGGTGCAGGTTGTGGAACTGATCGATAAAAACCCTTTCAAGCCCACGGAACAAATTGTAGGTTTTAATTTTTCTCATCTGGAACAGTGGGAAGACACCCGGCTCAGTGTTGATCTGGTAGATGGTAAGTGGAAAGCCTCGGTGGCCAATGCCAAACCCAACCAAAATCAAATGAAGGAATGGTACGACAACTACTGGGTGCATAATCCTGCGCAGTCGGTAGAGCCCTACACGCCGGATCGCAAAGCGACTTATCCTTCTTTTGAAGTCAAACTCAAGGATGGCAGCAAGGTGCATTTTGATAAATTGCAGGAATCCCCAGAACTGCAACTGGGCCGACCGGATGAAGGCATGATGTATCACTTCCCGCAGGATGTCGGCTTCAGCATGCTGAACCCACCAGTAGGGCTTGCCAAATAATTCCCCACGGCGGAATTGGCTGCCATGCCTGAACTGCCGGAAGTCGAGACCACGCGGCGCGGCTTGTTGCCGCTGCTTGGTCTTACCGTCAGCAGAGTCGTCATCCGCAATCCATCCCTGCGCTGGCCTATTCCCGGCCATCTGCCGCAAACATTAGCCGGTCAGCGCTTTCTCGCGTTCAAACGTCGCGCCAAATACATCCTGGTTGAGTGCGACAGCGGCACGCTGCTGTTGCATCTTGGCATGTCCGGCCGTATCTGCCTGCTCGAGCAAGACGAGTCGCCGGGCAAGCATGATCATTTCGATATTCACTTTACCGACGGCCATGTGCTGAGACTGCGCGATCCACGGCGTTTTGGCGCGGTATTATGGGTGCAGGGCGATGCCAGCCAGCATGCGTTGTTGCGGGTGCTGGGCCCGGAGCCGCTGGAAGAAACATTCAACGGCGCATGGCTACATAAAGAAATCCGTACCCGCTCTGCACCCATCAAGAACGTCATCATGGATAGCCACCTGGTCGTGGGTGTGGGCAATATCTACGCCAGCGAATCGCTGTTTCGTGCGCGTATCAGCCCCAAGACGCCCGCCAACAAACTCAGCAAACAGCGTTGTGAGAGGCTGGTGCAGGAGATCAGGGCGACGCTGGCTGCTGCGATCGAGGCTGGGGGCAGCAGCCTGCGTGACTTCTTTGGTGCGGATGGTAATCCGGGATATTTTCAGCAGAGTTATTTTGTTTATGGCCGTACCGGCGAGACTTGCCGGGTGTGCGGCACGCCGATCAAGGCTATCAAGCAGGGGCAGAGGTCGACTTTTTATTGCCCGGTTTGCCAGAAGTAAATCACCACCATCGTCATTCCGGGGCTACGCTGCTCGGTGCGGCAGCAGGAGGAGCCAAGTAGGGTGGGCAACTTGTTGCCCACGCGGCTAGAATAAACGCATGCCTCGCTACCGCCGCGCCAATACTTCCGGAGCTACTTACTTATTGATGTTCTTATGTTGCACTAAATTCGATTGTGTCTTGTCAATTTAATGCTGCGGCGTATGAGGATGCGCTGCATGCTCATGCAGGTAGTCGTGTGGTTCGACGTGGATTTCGTGGCCGAAGTAGGTTGGCATCAGCGAGCCCACCACCATGCCGGCTGCGCTGGCGATGAGGCCGGCGAATTGGGCGGGGAGGAAGGGGTCTTCGGGGCCGACGATAATGATCGCCAGCCAGGTGGTGAGGCCGAGGAAGATGGACAGCAGCGCGCCCTGGTTGGTGGCGCGTTTCCAGTACACGCCGCAGGCCAGCGGGATGAAGGCCATCACCAGCGTGATCTGGTAGGCGTTTTCCACCATCTTGAAAATGCTGAGCTTGGAGTTCATCGCATACAGCGTGACCAGCACGGTGAAACTGAGCGTGACGATGCGCATCAGACGCAACAGTTTGTGGTCGCTCATTTTCGCCATCATCGGGCGCAGGATATTCTCGGTGAATGTCACGGACGGAGCCAGCAGCGTGGCCGAGGCACAGCTTTTGATGGCGGAGAGCAGGGCGCCGAAGAACATGACCTGGGCGAACAGCGGGGCATGCTTCAACACCAGTGTCGGCAGAATCAATTGCGGGTCGGTGTCAATCAGGTCGGCCACCATTTTGGGGTCGATCAGCGTGGCGGAGTAGGCGAGAAACATGGGCACGAAAGCAAACACGAAATACAGGCTGCCGCCCAGCACCGAACCCCACACGGCGATTTTTATGGTTTTGGAAGACTGTACGCGCTGGAACACGTCCTGTTGCGGGATGGAGCCGAACATCATGGTCATCCAGGCAGCGGCGAAGGCGATGATTTCCTTGAGGTCGGGCGCGGGCCAGAACGAGAATTTGCCGGCCGCACTGGCGTGCTGCACCACTGCGCCGACGCCGCCCACCATACCGCTGACCGAGCCGCCGATATAAAGCATGCCGATGCAGATAATGATCATCTGGATGAGGTCGGTGATGGCGACCGCCCACATACCGCCGAAAATGGTGTAGATCAGGATGGTGCCTGAGCCTATCCACATGCCAACCAGCTTGCTGATCTCGCCGCCGGAGACTACGTTGAATACCAGCCCCAGCGCGGTAATTTGCGCGCCCACCCAGCCCAGGTAGGAGATGACGATGGCGATGGTAGTGAGCACTTCCACCTTGCGCCCGAAGCGTTTTTTGTAATAGTCGCCGATGGTGAGCAGGTTCATGCGGTATAGCGGTGCGGCGAAGAGCAGCCCGACCAGCACCAGACACAGCGAAGACCCGAAGGGATCGGCGACCACGCCGTGCAGGCCCTCCTGCAAAAAGGTGGCCGGGATGCCCAGCACCGTTTCCGAGCCGAACCAGGTGGCGAATACGGTGGCGGTGACCATATAGAACGGCAGATGGCGGCCGGCGATGGCGAAGTCCTTGGTGGTGTGAACGCGGCTGGAGGCCCACAGGCCGATTCCAACGGAAATAATCCAGTAAACAATGACGAACCAAAGCAGCAAGATGGCATCCTTTAATTTGCGATGGAAAGATGCGCCCAGCAGGCGTACTAGCAGCTAGGCGAACGAGCAACTTTATTCTAGCAAAAACTATGCTGGAAATGACAAGTGGCTTGCAGCTACCCTAGGCCGTACCATAGCGCCACAAGGCTGACCAACTGGAACACTACCAGCAGCATCAAGGCCACCGAAATCAGGCGTAACCACCAGGTATGGCGTTGCTGTTCCGTTAGCAGGCCGCGCAGTTCTTCGCTTAACGAATTTTCAGTGCTGCGTTGCAATTGTTGATGCAGCAGGCGTGGCAGTTGCGGCAACACTTTGCCCCAGATTGGCAACTCGGACTTGAGATTTTTTACCACACTGCGCCAGCCTAATTGCTCTGACATCCAGCGTTCTAAAAACGGTTTTGCCGTTGCCCATAAGTCTAAATCAGGGTCTAAATCGCGACCCAAACCTTCAATGTTTAACAGCGTTTTTTGTAACATCACCAGTTGCGGCTGAATGATGACGCCAAAACGACGTGACATTTGGAACAGGCTCAGCAGGGTTCTGCCAAATGAAATTTCTTTCAGGGGCTTATTGAATATCGGTTCGCATATCGCTCGCACAGCCATTTCCAGTTCATCAGTGCTGGTGTCTTTGGGTACCCACCCCGATTCAATATGGGCTATGGCTACATCACGATAATCGCGCTTGAAAAACGCCAGAAAGTTGCGTGCAAGATAGTATTTATCGGTGTCGTTGAGTGAGCCCATGATGCCGAAATCCAGCGCGATATAACGCCCGTCATCGGCCACCTGGATATTGCCGGGATGCATATCGGCATGAAAAAACCCGTCGCGGAATACCTGGGTGAAAAAGATTTCCACGCCGTCGCGCGCCAGTTTGGGAATATCCACACCAATCGAGCGCAGATACGTCACCTGGCTGATAGGCGTGCCGTCCATGCGTTCCATCACCATCACCTGCTCGCGGCACCAGTCCCAGTACACTTCTGGCACGATGAGTAATTTTCCATCGGGGAAGTTGCGGCCCAATAAACTGCAATTGGCGGCTTCCAGCATCAGGTCCAGCTCATGGTGAATATGTTTGGCAAATTCTGCGACTAGCTCGCGTGGCTTGAGACGCTTGCCGTCAGGCCATAGTTTTTCCATCAGCAGCGCGGCACTGTCGAGTAGTGCGATGTCTTTTTCAATGACTACGGAAATGCCCGGGCGCAGGATTTTGACTGCGACCGGCCTGCCATCCGGCAGATGGGCAAAATGCACCTGGGCGACGGATGCGCTGGCGATGGGCTCAATGTCGAACTGCTGGAATACTTGGCTTATCTCCTGGCCAAAAGCCTCGCGCATGACTTGCTCGACCGACGCATAAGCAAACGGCGGCACCTTGTCCTGCAGCTTGGCCAGTTCATCCGCGATATCCAGCGGGATAAGATCGCGGCGGGTGGACAGCATCTGGCCGAATTTGACGAAAATCGGGCCCAGAGTTTCCAGTGCCAAACGCAGCCGCGCGCCGCGTGACTGGCTGAGATTGCGCCAGAACATCAGCCGGCTGACCAGTTTCTGTAAGTGGCGCAGCTTGGTATGGCCGAGGATGAATTCATCCAGGCCGAAGCGCAGCATCACGAAGATAATTCTAAAAAGCCGGATAAAGCGCATCTAAGGAACCTCTGATTAAGTCCCACATGGCCGCGACAGCGGCTTTGCGGGATGGGATGCAAGGAAGGCTTCGAAGTTAATGGCCATTCCCTTAACGAGAAGTCTGACGCCGCAGACCG
>JADGRN010000081.1 GCA_017880825.1 Methylophilaceae bacterium
GGAAATTGCCACCTTGTTCCTGATCTCCGCCGCGACGATACCCGTATTCTACCTGCCGGCGTTTTTCTTCGGCAGCGCGACGCGGTTCACCATCGTGGATACCTGGCGGTTCTGGATCGTCCATCTTTGGGTGGAGGCCTTTCTGGAACTGTTCGTGACGGTGATGGTGGCCACGCTGTTCTATAAGCTCGGCCTCGTGGCGCGACAAACCGCGGCGAGAGTCATTTACCTCGATGCCCTGCTGTTCCACACGCAGCGCGACTTCTTCCAGCAGTTGCAGGGTGTCCGGATGCGGCTCACCGGTTTCCCTGTGCACGAACAGCGGCATCGGCACTCCCCAGTTGCGCTGGCGCGACACGCACCAATCGGGGCGATTTTTGATCATCGCCTCCAAGCGCGCACGCCCCCAAGCCGGGAAGAACTGCGTATGCTCTACCGCCGCGTTGGCGATGCCGCGCAGTGTCTGGCCATCCCTGCCGTGCTGGCCCATGCCGATGAACCATTGATGCGTGGCGCGGAAAATTACCGGCGTCTTGTGGCGCCAGCAGTGCGGGTAGCTGTGATTGAGACGGCTTGACGCCAGCAGGTTGCCACTGGCGGTAAGGGTCTCGATGACAGTTTTGTTGGCATCCCACACGCTCATGCCGCCGACCAGCGGAATCTTGGCGAAGAACTTACCGTTGTCATCCACCGGGTTGTCCACCGGCAGGTCGTAACGCATGCCCACCGCATAGTCTTCCAAGCCATGCGCCGGCGCGGTATGCACCAGACCGGTACCGGCATCGGTGGTGACGTGGTCGCCGCAGATCACGGGCACTTGGCGCTCGAAAAACGGATGTTGCAGTTTTAAACCCTCTAAGGCTAAGCCACTGCACTTTGCATGCCGTTTGAAGGTACCGACACCGTAGCGACGTAGAACTGGTGGCAGCAATAGATTCTGGTAATCCTCTGAGGTTGGGTTTTCTAGACTCGCAACACTAGATGCCTGTCCTGCGGCTTCGTCATTCACGAATGCATCCCCAAGAATAAACCAGCCTTTGTCTGTCTCAACAAGATCGTACTCATATTCTGGATGCACGCAAACCGCCTGATTGGCTGGCAAGGTCCACGGCGTGGTGGTCCAGATCACGGCAAAAGCTGGCACATTCAGATGATCGACACCAAAGGCTCGCGTCAGGGCAACGTTGTCCAGAACCTGGAATGCCACGTCGATTGCGGGTGAGTTCTTGTCCTCGTATTCGACTTCGGCCTCGGCCAATGCGGAGCCGCAATCCACGCACCAATGTACCGGCTTGCTGCCTTGATACAGGTAGCCATTTTCATAAACTTTACCCAAGGCGCGCATGATGTCGGCCTCGGTTTTGTAGTCCATGGTGAGGTAAGGGTTGTCCCATTCGCCCAATACGCCTAGGCGAATAAAATCGGCCTTCTGCCGTTCAATCTGTACCTCTGCATATTCACGGCACAGCTCGCGAAACTTGGCTGCAGGAATATTCTTGCCGTGGGTCTTTTCGACCATCAACTCAATCGGCAGGCCATGGCAATCCCAGCCCGGCACGTAAGGCGCATCAAAACCGCTCAAGGTCTTGGACTTGATGATGATATCTTTGAGTATCTTGTTGACGGCATGGCCGATGTGGATGTCACCATTGGCGTAGGGCGGGCCGTCATGCAGGATGAATTTCGGACGGCCTGTGGACGCCTTGCGAATGCGTTGATAGAGCTTCTTTTCCTGCCAGGCTTTGACCCAGGCCGGTTCGCGCTTGGCAAGGTCACCGCGCATGGGGAAAGGCGTATCGGGAAGGTTTAGTTTGTATTTTTTATCGTCGGTCATTTTATGTTTTGAATGTATAAGCTCTTGAAATAATCTCGTGCCGCCTGTTCATCGGCCTTAATCCAGTGTTTAAGGGTTTCTATGTCCGGGAATTTCATTTCATCGCGGATTTTTTGTAAAAACTGCACCCGCACATGGCTACCGTAAATTTCCTGATCGAAGTCGAACAGATGCACTTCCAGCGTAGGCTTGGCTTTAAACTTTACCGTAGGCCGCACACCCAGGCTCGCTACTCCGAACAAATCATTGTTGTGCAAACCTTGCAATTTTACCGCATAGACACCGAAAAGCGGGGGCGGATCGTGACGCATGTGCACATTGGCCGTGGGATACCCCAGCTCTCGGCCCAATTTATCGCCATGCACCACTTTGCCACTGATGCTGTACGGACGGCCAAGCAACGCGGCCGCCCTGTCAAGCTCACCGGATGCAAGCGCCTCACGCACTGCGGTACTGGAAACGCGCACGCCATTTAACTCGACATGCGGCAGGCTAACCAGATCGAATCCGGCAGCTTCGAAATCGGCTATTGCACCTTTACGCCCGGCGCCAAAACGAAAATCCTCACCGACCAATATCGAGCGTGCATCCAGTGCATCGCGCAAAATATTTTGCATGAAGGCTTCTGCGGTCACCGCCGCAAAACGCTGATTGAACTGGCAGACGTACACTTGCTCGACCCCGGCCTCGGCAAATAGCTCAAGCTTTTCGCGCAGAGATGTCAGTCTTGCCGGAGCCCGGCTAGGAGTAAAAAATTCACGCGGATGCGGCTCAAAAGTCAGCACTGCTGGCGTCAGTTGGCTGGCTGCGGCTTTTTCAGTCAAACGCTGCAAAACTGTCTGATGGCCAAGATGCACGCCGTCGAAATTACCAATGGCTAGTGCGATAGGCGACCGAGATTGCTGCGGGAAATGGCGGAAAACTTGCATGAGCCTACACCGCTGTGCGGTGCATGAAATCTTTGATGCGTATGCCCAAACACCACAAGGCAGCAAAGTAGCTGGCTGCTCCCAGCACGATCAAACCAGTCAGATGGAGTAATCGCGGCAGGACGGCGTAATGCAACCAGGTCTCGCTAGCGCCGGCAGCAAAATATAAAACTAAAGCCATCGCAGCGACGGCTAGCCCGAGCTTGCCTAGGAATAATATCCAGCCCGGCTGCGGCTGATAGACATTGGCACGCCGCAAGTGGTAATACAGTAGACCGGCATTCAGGCAGGCGCCGAGACCGATGGATAGCGCCAAACCGGCATGCTTCAGGGTGCCGATAAAGACCAGATTCATCATCTGGGTAGCAAACAAGGTGAATAGCGCGATTTTGACTGGGGTTTTAATGTTTTGGCGTGAATAAAAGGCCGGCGCCAGCACTTTAACTAAAATCAAACCGAGCAATCCCAGACTGTAAGCCATGAGTGCCTGCTGTGTCATCCATACATCGTTATCGTTGAATGCGCCGTAGTGGAACAGGCTTACCACCAGCGGCACCGCCAGCACGGCCAGCGCCACCGCTGCAGGCAAAGCGAGGATGAAGGTCAGGCGCAGGCCCCAGTCCATCAATTGCGAGTATTCGCCATCCGCCTTGTCAGCGTAGGATTTGGACAGGCTGGGCAACAATATCGTCCCCAGTGCCACGCCCAGCATGCCGGTGGGGAACTCCATCAGGCGGTCAGCATAATACAGCCATGAAACGCTACCGGAGGCCAGAAATGAGGCGAAAATGGTATTGATGAGCAATGACAACTGGGCTATCGAAACGCCGAATACCGCCGGGCCCATGAGTTTGAGGATGCGCCACACACCTTCGTCATGTAGATTCAGGCTGAAACGTGGGACCAGGCCAATCTTGAGTAAAAACGGCACCTGAAATGCCAGTTGCAGGACACCGCCGAGAAACACCGCCCATGCCAGCACCAGGATAGGAGGATTAAAATAAGGGGCAAGAAATAATGCTGCGACAATAAACGAAAGGTTGAGCCACACCGGCGTAAATGCCGGTACCGAAAAACGGCTATAGGTATTGAGCACACCCCCCGCCAGTGACACCAGCGAAATAAAGAAAATATATGGAAAAATGATGCGCAACATCTGGATGGTGAGGGCAAATTTTTCCGGGTCAGTTTTAAAGCCTGGCGCGCTGACATACACCACCCAAGGCGCCACAAGCATGCCCAGCAGCGTGACCACAATCAACGCCAGGCCCAATAATGTAGCCACATGATTGACTAATACGTGCGTGTCGTCATGGCCGCGCCGGTTCTTGTATTCCGCCAACACCGGCACGAAGGCTTGGGAGAAAGCGCCTTCGGCGAATAGGCGGCGTAGCAAATTGGGAATCTTAAAGGCAACGAAAAAGGCATCGGTATAAACGCCGGCGCCAAACACGCGCGCGATCAGGGTGTCGCGCACAAACCCCAACACACGTGATAGAAATGTCATACTGCCGACGGCAGCCAGCGCTTTCAGCAGATTCATTGCACACGCATCATTGAAGGTTGATTAAACTACAATTAAATTGAACATCGGATTTTAGCATGCGTTGGCACGCGCCATGATACGCCTTGCAATCCGGCCTGAAAAAAGCTACTATGTTCGGCTTCGTAATTTGATAATCATTTAGGAATATCCATGGCAAATAGTGCACAGGCAAGAAAACGTGCCCGTCAAGCGGTCAAGGTGAATGCGCATAACGCAAGCCTGCGCTCGATGCTGCGTACCGCAATCAAGAAGGTTACTAAGGCTGTAGAAGCTGGCGATAAAGCCGCCGCAACTGCCACTTTCGCCGAGAACATCAGCGTAATCGATCGTATCGCGGATAAAAAGATTATTCACAAAAACAAAGCCTCGCGTCATAAAAGCCGCTTGAGTGCTGCTATCAAGGCAATGGCCTAAGCCCTGCTTTTGTAATTAAAAAGCCGAACTGAATGTTCGGCTTTTTTGTTGTCTGCTACCCTCCCCGCCTTAGACTATCCCCAACTCGCTACGCACCTTCATCGCCTGCTCCAGGACTGCTTGAGCATCCTCGCCGATCACGGTGAAATGCCCCATTTTGCGTCCTGTTCTTGCCTCGTGCTTGCCGTAAAGATGCAGTTTTAAATTGTCCCGTGCGAAGGCTTTGTTCCAGGCGGGCTCGACATTCAACGAGCCGTGGTGACGGCTCCAAATATTACCCAGGATATTCACCATCACCGCGTTGCTATGCAACCGCGCATTGCCCAAGGGCAAACCGGCCATCACGCGCACCTGTTGTTCAAATTGATTGGTGATACAGGCATCCAGCGTGTAATGGCCTGAGTTGTGCGGGCGCGGTGCAATTTCATTGACCAAAAGCCGGCCGCCACAAACGAAAAACTCGACACCGAGCACGCCAACGTAATCAAGCTTTTCGGCAACCTGTTTGGCCAATATTTGGGCTGATTCACGCACTTCGGCAGAACCTCTGGCCGGTACGATGCTGATGTCGAGAATGCCATGCAAATGGCTATTTTCGGCGGTAGGGAAAGCAGCAATATTGCCCTGCGCATCGCGCGCCAACACCACGGAAACCTCGTAATCCAGCGTCTGCATCCGCTCCAGCACACAGGCCTCCCCCTTGAAACTGGCAAATGCGGCTTGTGTTTCCTGCTGGTTGGCAACGCGCACCTGGCCTTTGCCGTCGTAACCAAAGCGCGCCACTTTAAGGATGCCCGGATATAAAACGCTGCCTGACTCCGGGATGTCCTGGGCCGTTTGAATCACCGCATAAGCTGCGACCGGCAAACCTGCGTCACGCAGAAAGTTTTTTTCCAGTACACGGTTTTGCGCGATAGCCACCGACTTTGCGCCAGGCCTTACAGTAGCGCTTTGTGCAAGATATTCGAGCGTTGCGGCGGGGACGTTCTCAAATTCCGTGGTGAACGCTACGCAGCTTTGCGCCATGCTCTTGAGAGCAGCCATGTCATCATAAGCGGCACATACATGCACATCAGCAATCTTGCCTGCCGGACTGTTCTGGTCAGGATCAAGCACGGTGACGCGATAGCCCATTTCATGCGCGGCAATCACAAAAAAGCGGCCTAATTGACCGCCTCCCAACATGCCCAGCATCGCTGGTGGAAGTATCGTGTGCAAAAAACTTCGCTCACGATTGCTGTGTTGCAAATGCTGCCCAAAATCCTCATTTACGCTCATGTAAACTCCGGTTTTGGTCATCATTTGCGCCTTCCACTCCCATCGCTCGGGTATTTTGCAATTTAATTATTTCTGAACTTCTCAAGGCTGCTCCGACAATTTCATGGCGTGCACTTTTGCCGTTTGTTTGGCACGGAAATCAGCCAGTTTTTTGGCCAGTTTCGCGTCATGGTTTGCCAGCACTGACACCGCAAACAACCCCGCATTTGCCGCACCCGCTTCGCCTATGGCAAAGGTGGCAACCGGGATGCCTCTAGGCATCTGAACGATGGATAACAAGGAATCCTGACCCTGTAAATGCTTGGAAGGCACAGGCACGCCAAGCACAGGTAAGGTGGTCTTGGCCGCCACCATGCCGGGTAAATGGGCTGCGCCACCGGCACCCGCAATGATCACCTGAAAACCGTCTTTTGCTGCATTCTCGGCGAAGCTAAACATTAGATCCGGCGTGCGATGCGC